>NZ_JBEBMB010000030.1:0-81901 GCF_040081915.1 Xenorhabdus sp. SGI240 | reverse complement strand
CAAACCTCGAACCTTTGGGTTGTCAAACAAAAACTGCAAGAAAAGTTGGCGAGGCTATTGGGCGCCTTCGACAGGCCGGTACATATTATCGACGGATTATCAACGCGCTGGAAAGTGAACTTGCCCGAATCGATACAGACATGAACCAGCATCTCAAGAGCCACTTTAAAGCGCTTTCTGAACGGTTGAGCAGCGTTAAAGGTGTTGGCACGATGACGGTTGCCGCTTTGTTGGCTGAGGTTCCGGAACTGGGTCACCTCTCACGGCGTGAAATCAGCGCACTTGTGGGTGTTGCGCCCGTAAACCGCGACTCGGGCACTATGCGCGGTCGGCGAACCATTTTTGGCGGCAGGGCTGGGGTAAGAACAGCACTGTACATGTCTGCGCTCGTGGCAGCCCGATTTAATCCAGTGATAAAAGCGTTTTACATGCGTCTGCTTGCCGCCGGAAAAGCCAAAAAAGTGGCGCTGGTTGCCTGTATGCGTAAGTTGTTGACTATCCTGAATGCGATGCTCAGAAAGAACGAAGAATGGAATGAGTCGTACCATCACGTTGCTCCATAATTTTTATGCTCAAGACAGTTGCTTACAGCCCTAACCTTAACCCGATTGAGCGATTATGGAAATATATGAATGAGCAGGTACGAAACAATGTCTATTTTCCGGATGCAGAAACGTTCCGTCACTTTTTTCATGTCACATTGCCAGAAAAAGCGAAAGAACTCACCACTCGGTTGACTGATAACTTCCTGATTTTAAAATCTGCATCTTCAAGTTAATTGCGTATAAACAAATAGGTAAAGCCACAAAAAGCCCTACCGATATTATCAAGCAGGGCTTTTAATTTCAGTGCGCTGAATTCAAGCTAATAATACCCAAATTAAGCAGCGTTAATACCATACTGGGCACAAACAGAAGCCAAACCACCAGCATAGCCTTGGCCTACTGCGCGGAATTTCCATTCTGTATTGTGGCGATACAGTTCACCGAACAGCATAGCGGTTTCGGTAGACGCATCTTCAGTCAGGTCATAGCGTGCTACTTCAATTTGTGTGTCATCGTTAACCAGACGGATGAAGGCACCGGAAACTTGACCGAAGCTCTGGCGACGAGCTTGTGCGTCATGGATAGTGACTACAAACACCACTTTTTCTACGTCAGCAGGAACTTGATCCAGTTTGATTTTCAGTGATTCGTCATCGCCATCCCCTTCACCGGTACGGTTGTCGCCAGTGTGCATGATGGAGCCGTCAGACGATTTCAGATTGTTGTAGAAAATGAAATCTGCATCACCACGTACTTTGCCGCTTGCTGTCAGCAGGAAAGCTGAGGCATCAAGGTCAAAGTCTTGTCCGTCAGTAGAACGAGCATCCCAGCCGAGACCGATCAGAACGTTTTTCATGCTTGGCGCTTCTTTGCTTAGAGAAACGTTACCGCCTTTAGAAAGAGATACACCCATTGTTATTTCCTCACTTATTACGTCGTATTAGTTATCTGGATTTTACGGATTTAGCTTGCATTTTCTTTTTGCGGGAACAGCAGGCTGGCAAGAATACCGGCTGCCAGTACGCCAATTACCACAAATAAGCTACTTGTTGCTGAAATTGAATAGCCGTGGTGGAATATATGCTCAGAAGCATTTAGACCCAGTTTTATGGCAATAAAGAACAGTAAAACGATCACTGCCTTTTCCAAATGCACCAGATACTTTTTCAATGCTTCAAGCACAAAGTAGAGCGTGCGCAGGCCCAAGATAGCAAACATCATGGCGCTGTACACAATTAATGGTTCCCGGCTGACTGCAATCACCGCAGGAACAGAGTCAAAGGCAAACATCACGTCAGACAGTTCAACCACTGCCAGACACAGCATCAGTGGCGTAGCATAAAGTGCGGCTTTGCTCGCCCGACCCACTTTCACATCGGCGTTTTCTGGTTTAGCTAATTCCTGACCCACTTCTTTTTGGTTCAGCACAAATGCATGGCCGCGCAGTTTCGGCCAGATTGGGAAGAAACGTTTCACCAGACGGTAGGCAAGGTGCTGTGAATAGTCTTCGATTTCATCGTCATCACCACCACTTTTCAGCATCATAACCGCTGTCCAGCCAACGATAACTGCAAATATGATTTCAACCCACGGCCCAAGTGCCAGCAGACTTGTCCCAATGGCAACGAAAATACCACGGAAGACAATCGCGCCGATAATTCCCCAATACAGGACTCGATGGCGATAGCGGTCCGGGACAGCGAACCAGGAGAAAATCGCCATGATGACAAACAGGTTATCGACGGAAAGGACTTTTTCCAGTGCATAGCCCGTGACAAACAGACTCGCGGCTTCCGCGCCGTGATGAACATACAGGAAGCCCGCGAAAACAAAGGCAATTGCGATCCAGAAAATAGACCAAAGGGCGGCACTACGCAGCGAAACCGGCTTATCATGACGATGCATAAAGAGGTCGATAAATAGCGCACCAACCGACAGAATAATAAATACAGCAACGGTTTCCATCGGAAAACCAATGTGCGTGGATACCATGAAGTAAGCCTCTTAAATTATCTGCGATTACAGTTCGAAATCAGCCGGTGTAAAGCCAAGGGCTAAACAAATTTCACGGGCCGCCTGTTTTTCGTCGTTATCAAAGTCACCATCACTCTTGGCGACTGCAATTCCGACGCGCAAAGCAAGCTGCGCTGCTTCCGGCTGCTGTTTCAGAGCCATAATGAATTTCATGGCTTCACCTTTACCAATGTCAGCATCAAACTCATAGCTGCTGACCAGTTTGTTAAAGAATTCGATAATCTCAGAGGTATCGAACACTTTCAGCTCAGGGGAGTTTTTGATGAAGCCGATCATTTTCTGCTTTTCTTCTGAACTGACGCCGTTACTCGCCATAGCAACGTGTGCACATACGGCTACCGTACCTTCCATGAATTTTCTGTTCTTGAAGCGACTCACTTGAGTGGTGAGTTCTTCACGGCCTGCGTTGAACGCTGATTTGATTTTGTTTAAAAAGGACATCAGTCCCTCCGCTAATTGGTAAAATAGAGAGTTATTTCTTGCCGGATGTCCAGCTAAAGCCCCAGCTAAACGCCTTGTCCATCTCTTTATGCCCGCTGAAGTATTGATTGATGCGTTCTACTTTGATGGTGCCGTTTTCATTGACAAGGCGGGCAATAGCACACATGCCTTTATGGTTGTTGCCTTCTGTCATCCGCGTTTCAATCGGGGGCTGGTCAGGGACATAAATTGTGACTATGCCATCGGTTTTATCCCAGCCAGGCACGCCCTCATAGATAAAGGCGTAGATCAAAACTTCACGGATGTTTTTCCATTCAACCCCATTGACGTGGAGCCATTCACCGTCACTCACTTGACCGGTGCGATCATCGCCCTGTAATTCTACATAAGGTTCATAACGGTAATCGCCAAAGCGATCCCCCAGTGCCTGTACAACGTCTTTCTCTCCATCTTGCAGTCGGACGAAAGCACCGAGATCTAAATCCACGTTTTTGTTTGCACCGAACATGCCTTGCAATAGGCCTTTTGAGGGGGCGGTATTTTGACTCCAGTTCAGATTGATGCGAATTTCACCGTAGCTGTCGCGTTTGCTAAGGCTGATAGTCGGTTTTTCTTTGGTCAAAGAAACCTTACTCAGATTGACGGTATTTGGTGCTGGCTCATCATCCATAATATCTACGCCAAAATGTTCAGCCAGTGGTTTGAGACCGCCATTAAAGCCTTGGGCAATAAAACGGAATTTCCATTCACCGTTCCGGCGATACAGCTCGCCGAGGATCAAGGCAGCCTCTGGACGGCCCTGTACGTCAACATCTCCCTGCAAAATCACGCTGCTGTTCAGTTCAACCTGAATGGAAAGATTACGCAGATTGGAAATCGTTTGATTACCGTCGCAAGTCGCGGTGAACGCGACTTTCTGGACATCCTGGCTCAATGCCGGCAAGTTGACACTGAATGAGGTATTGAGATTACCGGTAGTCAGGCGGACGGTGTTGTCATCATTGACCGGCTGACCGTAGAACACCATATCTGGATCACCCTTCACTTTGCCATCTGCATACAGACGGAAAGCAGAAACATCAACGGCTGAACCCGATAGAACCCGCACAGTGAGCGTTTGATGGGGAACGGGAGCGTTGGCCCCAGGTGTCAGATTCATTAGCGCACCACCGTCTCAACGATCTGCGGAAACATCGCGTCAATAGTACGTCCAAGACAAGGGATGCCGTGAGCTGTGAAATCCCACTGACCCCCGTTGCGGCGCAAGGAAGAGATGATAATGCCAGTGTGAGCGCCTTGCTCATTCAATTGATAGCGAGCCAGCTCTTTGCCGTTTTGGTCCACGACGCGGCAGAAGGCATTTTCAACGTCATTGAAGGTTTGACCACGGAAACTGTTAACGGTAAATGCAAGGTATTCGACATTGGTGGGAAGTTTGATGAGATTGACGCGGATAACTTCATCATCCCCATCACCTTCACCCGTCAGGTTATCGCCAGTGTGTTGTATAGAACCACATTTTGATTTCAGTTGACCGAACCACACGGTATCGATGGCATTCCCCGATTTATCAAGCAGAATGCAGCTTGCATCCAGATCAATTTCATCACTGCCCCCGCCGAATAAACTCGCCAGAAAACCTTTTTTCTTGGTCACAGGATCCCATCCCAGACCAAAATTCATGTTAGCCAGTGATGCGCTCTGTTTGGCGAGCGAAACTGACTGATTTTTGCTTAACGAAACCATTAATGACACCTCTATTCTGTTCGTCGGTGAATCACGGTAATTTCACGTATTAAAAAATCATAATATGACAAATAGATAACTGAATCTGTCATATTATGACTCCCGTAAACAGGTATATTGGCTGTTAACTGTATGATAGAAAACAGTCTGATTTCGTTTGGTATGATTTCTTTTCCATGCAGAAAAGTCAAACAAATTTTGATGTAAATAATCATAATATGATTGACATTTGTTAGTTTGAAACTCTAGACTGCGATGTATATTTCACCGAATTAAGAACAAATGCTGAAAGTTACCCTATTAGTTCGGGGCGATTGGTTCAGGCCGAGATTTTTTTGAAAAGGCATCCCCATGACAGTGTTGAGTGACACCGATGTTTATAAAAAACCCGTTGATGAAAAACAGATTTTTCAAGAGCAGGTTTACCAAAGAAAGTTAAACAGCGGGACATTGACGGTGACGGCATCGCGTCGCACAGCATGTCTGGAAACCCTGTTTGATATCGCTGAACGCCGTAATCCCAAAAGAGCATTCCTGTTTGTCAGTAAAGTCTTGGGGCGACATATTCCGGTCAAGCCATCGATCATGCGTTCGATTTATCAGCAATTATCTGCACGGTTCCCTGCTCATCTTCCCGGCCCGGTTCTATATATTGGCATGGCAGAAACGGCTGTCGGGCTAGCGGCAGGGGTATTTCAGGAAACGCAACACAAAGCCGATAAGCCTGTATTTCTGACGTCGACACGCCATCCGGTTGATGGCGATTTATTGTGTGAGTTTAAGGAAAATCACAGTCATGCTACGGATCATTTGATTTATTGGCCAACAGAAAGCCGCTTGCGCCAACGGGTGACCCAAGCCCGAACTCTGGTTCTGATTGATGATGAAGCAACCACGGGCAATACGTTCCTGAATTTACTGGATGCACTGCGTCATGCAGGGCTTGAGCATATTGAACATATCGTCACCGTGACATTGACAGATTGGAGTGGTAAATCGGTTGTGAAACGCAGCCCGTTGCCGGTTTCTGAAGTTTCCCTGATCGAGGGGAATTGGCAGTGGGAAGCGGATATCTCTGCGCCAGTGCCGGTCATGCCCCAAGTCAATGTGACGGCCAAGGGAGAAATCAACATCATAGGCCAACAGAGCTGGGGACGTTTGGGGTTGGATGAGATCCAATGTGACATTGGCGCTGCAATCAGTGCCAAAGCAGGCGAAAACGTGCTGGTATTGGGTTCCAGTGAATTTGTCTGGCAGCCGTTCCTGCTAGCTGAACGGCTTGAGCAGGAAGGGGCATCAGTGGTATTTGGTTCGACAACCCGCTCTCCCATTTCTTGCGGTCATGCCATCCAATCTGTCATGGCTTTTACGGATAATTACGGGCTGGGCATCCCGAATTTTCTCTATAATGTCGCGCATCAGCACTTTGATCGGGTGTTACTCTGTCTTGAAACGCCCAAAATGTCCGTTGACCCTGCGTTAATGGCACAGCTTGCCCGTGTTTCTCCGGTTGTCGAGATCGTGGGATATGATTAAGCCTGTATTTTTAACTGATCTTGATGACACGCTATTTCAATCTCGCCGCAAGCTGAAAGAAATATCTTTTCGCGTGGGGGCCTTGGATCGAAAATGTTTTCCCCACAGCTATCTGACTGAAAAACAATCCATGCTGGTTGATTGGTTATTGGCTCATGCCGAGGTTATTCCAGTCACCGCCAGAAATACAGAACAATTAAGCCGTGTGCAGATCCCTTTCAGTTCCTGGTGTA
The DNA here is from genome assembly GCF_040081915.1 of Xenorhabdus sp. SGI240. Classification (NCBI taxonomy): domain Bacteria; kingdom Pseudomonadati; phylum Pseudomonadota; class Gammaproteobacteria; order Enterobacterales; family Morganellaceae; genus Xenorhabdus; species Xenorhabdus sp. SGI240. The sequence goes on along the minus strand of NZ_JBEBMB010000030.1, from coordinate 75,366 downwards.
TTGTTTCGCACGGTGCGGTGATCCTTACACCAGAAGGTGCTGTTGATGAGCTTTGGCAATCGTGCATGTTGTCAGAATTGTTGTCATATCGGGATAAATTGTGTGAGTTGGAACGGTTGAGCCAGCGTTTGATGGCATCTTATGGTATCGATGCCTGGGTACGCATTGACTATGAGTACGGTGATGTACCTGTTTTCCTGATCATCAAGCACCGCAACCACGATAGATTGAATGAGCTTAATATCCTGGCTGACGCTTTAGCCCAAGAAAGTCATTTCCAGCAAAACTTTTATTTCCATCAAAACAATAACAATCTTACTGTGCTGCCAAAGTGTGTTGACAAGGGGCTGGCGACTCATCACCTCTTGCAAAGACTTCGTGCTGAGAGAGGCGTTTTCCCGGTTATCGGCCTGGGAGACAGTTTGAGTGATCACCGTTTTATGCAACTGTGTGATTGGTTTAGTATGCCTCAGCAAAGCCAGTTTGCTGACACATTAATGACAGCCTTATTTGGAGCTGTAAATAATGAATAGCTTTTCCCCTTTCTCTGGGAGTTACGCTTCTGATGATGTTCAATTCCTGCTAAAGCCCGTTCAAATTGAGATGACGCCTGTGGATATTAAGGAGCAGTTGATCCAATCTGGTGCTCGCCATTATTCGGATATGTTAAGTCAGGAGCCGGAACCTACGTCTTATCACCTTGAACTGTTTGATAAAGCGCTTGGGCAAGGGGCTGTTCAGTTGGCGACGGAAGTTGTGATGCTCGCCAAAGCGCTGGTATCCCGCTTTGGTGATACGCCGATTGTCTTGGTCAGCCTGGTCAGGGCTGGCGTTCCTTTGGGGGTGATGTTGCATCAAACGCTCAGAGAAATGGGCAAATGCTCTTATCATTATGGCATCAGCATTATTCGGGATCGTGGTATTGATCATACAGCGCTATCGTATATTGAGCAGCAACATGGAACGGATGGCGTGGTATTTGTTGATGGCTGGACAGGCAAAGGCGCGATTACGACAGAACTGTCGCGATCTTTGGCGGGGCGGGATGGTTATTCAGGTCTCCCACGTCTGGTGGTATTAGCTGATCCTTGTGGGTGTTCGTGGCTGGCAGCCAGCGATGATGACTGGTTGATTCCTTTCGGTATTATGGGCGCGCCGGTATCGGGATTGATATCACGTTCGATCTGGCATGAAGAAGGATTGCATGGTTGCGTGCAGTGTGATCACCTGCTCAAGTTTGAGTGCAGCCGCTTATTGGTGGATACTGTTGCTGATTGTCGTCATCGATTGGATTGCGCTGCTATACCAGAAGCGGTTTGGTTGCCGCAGGAAAAAACCGCTTTGCAGCAATTAAGCAAAACGGTGATTTCTAGTCTTGCTGAAAAATACCAGATTGACAGTATTAACCGTATTAAACCTGGTATTGCAGAAGCCACCCGTGCAGTATTACGACGTGTGCCAGAACATGTACTCGTGCGTTCCCAGGATGATCCTGATGTTGCCCTGTTGGTTCATTTGGCACGTCAGAAAAATGTTGTGATTACGGAAGTCGGTGATCTAATCGGTCAATATCGTGCCGTAACTATGATTAAGAAGGTCGCGTGATGAAACCAATCCCTTCTCCACATCGACTCGGTGCCACTCTGTATATGCCAGCTACCCGCCAGGACATTGCAGAAATTGTGTTACAGAATAAGATCCCTGATCTGCGCTCGCTGGTTATTTGTCTGGAAGATGCCGTTAGTGAACAGGATATTCCCCTTGCCCTCGAAAATCTCCGGGAAGTTATGCAAACATTGACCGAAGAAAGCCGTTTTTCTTCCAATACCGATTGCCATCGTCCCCTGATTTTTATCCGTCCGCGTGATGAAAGAATGGCAAACTATCTGGTGGCCAATGTCAATCTGAGTGCCATTGATGGACTGGTTTTGCCCAAATTTACCCATGCTTCGTTGTCCGGCTGGTGGGATGTTATTGGCTCAACCCATCTGTGCATTATGCCAACACTGGAGAGTGAAGAGGTGTTTGACGTTCGGAAAATGAACCAGCTTGCGGACATTCTCAAACAACACCCTTGCAAGGATCGCATTATTGCCTTGCGTATTGGCGGTAATGATCTGATGAATGTCATATCCCTGCGGCGCTCCCGTAATTTTACCCTGTATGATGGGCCGATGGGCTATGTCATTAAAATGTTGGTTGCCGTTTTTGTTGCGCGGGGATTTGCTCTGACTGCGCCGGTTTGTGAGCATATTGATGATTTGAGATTACTGGAAAAAGAGCTGGAATTGGATGTTGCCCACGGTCTGGTGGGAAAAACGGCCATCCATCCAAGGCAGATTAAATGCATCCAACGAGCGCTAATGGTTAATGCTCATGATCATGCTGAGGCGCTGACTATTCTTAGTGCCAGTGAAGCCGTGTTCAAATCGCAGGGAATGATGTGTGAACCTGCCACCCATCAACGCTGGGCAGTCAATATTCTCGAGCGGGCAGCGCATTATGGTATAGAACCAGAGGCAATAGTATCTTAACCGGTTGAAAATATTGCTAACGCTTTTCATTCGTTTTGATATTGATTTGCCTGTGATAGTAGCTATGCTGAAAGTTATTTTTGTAGTTAACAGTAGATAGCCTGGGGTTTGTTATCCCTGACTTGGTAATAAAAAATGCTGCTTAGTCCCAAACAATTTAGAAATTTTAAATTAACTTTATTACTTTCACAGGGTAAACCGGTTAGTAAGGTTAGGATCATTAGGGAACTGAATTGTTCGGAGCCTACGTTAACACGTGCATTGCGGGAATTGAGAGATCTTTACTGTGCGGATATCCGGTTTAGCAAAATGGGCAATACTTATCAGTTAGTGGATAAAGGGATCCTGACCAGGAAAGATGTGAGAAGGATTGAAGAACTCCTTGTGCAGCATCTCAGTTGTAAATCTGAAGAAGCCACCAGCCATGTCTTTCTTGATAAAGAGAAAAAAAAGCCGGTTTCCCTATCTCTAAGAATGTCTGTCATCAGAAAAATTGATAGTTTGGCTAATCGTCTGGAGACAACCCGAAGTGATGTCGTTGAAACGGTCGTGGATAGGTTTATTGACAAATTGCTCAAAGAGTCCGTGAAAGGAAGTTCATCGAAGAGGCGAGTTCCGTAATGCCAGCCGGTTGGATTCAACTGGCATCAGGGCGATGATTGTTGGTTGGCTTGTTCGCTTAATGATTGTGGCGCGTAAGTTTATCCAGATATCCCATCACAAATGCGGACAAAACAAAGGTGAGGTGAATAATGACATACCACATAAGTTTATTGTCCGGCACATTTTTGGCATCCATAAAGACGCGCAGCAAATGAATGGAGGAAATGGCGACAATTGAAGCTGCAACTTTATTTTTGAGTGAGGTCGCATCCATTTTCCCCAACCAGCTTAATTTCTCTTTGCTTTCGTGAATATCCAGGCTTGAAACAAAGTTTTCATAGCCAGAAAACATCACCATTACCAGCAACCCGCCAACCAGAGCCATATCAACCAGGGAAAGCAACGTCAGGATGAGGTCGGATTCTGTAATGTAAAGAAGGTTCGGCAGGATATGCATGATTTCCAGAAAGAACTTAACCGCAAGGGCAAATAATGCCAATGATAAACCGAAATAAACCGGTGCAAGTAGCCAGCGGGAGGAATACATTGTGTTTTCGAGAAAGCGTTCCATTGTGTTTTTTATGTGTTGCAAAAGGGGCAATAGTATAGATCAAGAGTGTGAAAGCTATGAAATACATATCGCAGCTAAGTGCCCAACGATGAACTATACATGGTCAGAAAATAGTAAATGACTATCATTGCTATCAGATAATCCTGGGGACTTGTAGCATGGTGGCAAGTTTCACCCCTGTTTCTTGCCATTCAGCATGGGGTTGTGAATCAGCAACGATGCCTGCTCCTGCAAAGAGTCGCATAGGGTTTTCGAATAATTCCCCACAACGAAGGGTAACAACCCATTCACCATTTTCCTTGGCATCACACCAACCGCTGGGAACAGGAACTGCTGACCCCTGTATTAAAGAAGGCGTTCGCCTTTTTTAGGATTTCCTTTTCCATCCTTAACTGTTTGTTTTCTTCTCGAAGTTTCAGCAACTCCTGTCGCTCACCAGAGGTTAGGATTCCGGGTTGGAATTGCTCGACATGTTGTTTCCGCCAGGCATGTAGCAATTTTTTGGAGACCCCTAAGGATTCAGCGGCTTGTGGGACACAATAACCTTGTTCTATACCAATCCAACTTCAAGATGCGCGTTATATTTCCCCGCGCAGCGGGGAAATATAACGCCTCGCGTCGTCTTGCGGATTGCAACTTGAAGTTTATCGAGTATATAAATATAGTTTTTAATTAGTTATAGGGAGAGGGAATATCCTCTCCCTCTCATCTTTTTATTGCGCATCTAAACATTCATAATAAAAAACTTTCTATTAATCCGTTAAATTTACGTAATCCTGTGGTTTTAATCACAGATGGAGTTGCTTTCATATGGTTCTAAGACATTTAAAGATTTAAAAAATAGCGTGGAGGTCTTTTTATAGTAGGTGAATTGTTCTTCTTGAAAAATTTTATGGTAATTAAAAATTAATTTTTGAAATTTTTAACAAAATGATTAAACTATATCATTATTATGAATCGTAAATTTTATACCAATCCAACTTCAAGATGCGCGTTATATTTCCCCGCACAGCGGGGAAATATAACGCCTCGCGTCGTCTTGCGGATTGCAACTTGAAGTTTATCGCGTATAGAGGCTTATGTGATGGGTAACGAAAAAAAAGTAGTTTTTTTTATTATTTTAATTGTATCTATATTTACTGCATTTATTGGATTTATAGTTCATGTTATTAACGTTGAGTTGTTAATACCATACATTAGAAGTGAAGTAAATAACGTATCTGTTTTACCCTCTTGGGATGTTAGGTACTTGGCTGCATTCACAAGTATAGAAACAGGTTTTGGTATAACAATCTTGTATATATTCATAAAAAGGGGTATGCCTACATATAATTCTTTCACAAGAGGAATTATTATGTGGTTACTTGAATTGGCGATCATGGGTAGACTAGTTCGGCAACCACTAATGGATTTTGCTATAGGAAACCCTTTCTTAATATCTATATTGCAAAACTCAATATCATGGGTTAATTGGTTTTTCATTTGCCTTATAACTACATTTTTATATGATTATTTAATTAAATTATGGTGTAAAAATAATAATGGATAACGAAAGACAATTGGTGATTCCAAATCGGAAGAAGTGCACGACAAAATGATAGGGACGTTTATTGAGCGTGAAAACTACATTTAGCGGGTAATCAACCCATTCAATACATGACCTACCATAGAAGCAGGCTTCTACGTTCGGGCACGAAATTTGCCAATCATGGTTAACGAAAATAAAGAACTATCCCAATGTTTCAGAATAACACCAGACATGGAGTGTTATGGTATGGTTAAAATTTGTTAAAATAAGGGTTTCTTAAATGTGGCATTTTATAGTGAGTATTGGTGGTGTAAATAGTGTAGGTGATGGCTTTGATTAAACCCGCTTTCTTTTGATAACAAGCTAAAAAACAGCACGCCTTTTTAATCTGTCCCTGCTTTTTAGACAACTATCACCTTGATGGTTTCAAGCTGCCTACACAATAAAAAACATAAGAGCTGGCATTTTTGCAAATCAACAATGGATGGTGACTAACATGAATAAGAGATACAGAATACCCTGGAACACTCTGGCTTCCTCTCGTTTATCCGTAAAAACCCAATCACGAGTACTTTCTCACGCGATAGCTTGTTGTTTGGCCGCAGCCAGTGCAGGCACCTATGCGGAAAACTATGTTGAGAAAGGACGGATTGGCGATCCGGCCAGTTGGCGTTCCAGTGAGTTTTCGGGCCAATGGGGACTGGGTGCTATTCACGCTGATGAAGCCTATGCCAGAGGCTATACCGGTAAAGGGATCAAATTAGGCATATTTGATCAGGCCGTTTATGCCAAACATCCTGAGTTTATGGGAAAAGATAAGGTCACCAACTTAAAAACTTCGGGGATACGTGAATATACCGATCCCTATATTCCGGTGAAAAAAGGTGATTCATTCACTTATGATGGCACGCCGTCCGTGGATAGATATGGGAGGCTAGGAACACATGGCGTCCATGTTGCAGGTATAGCGGCAGCTAACAGGGATGGCAGAGAGATGCATGGCGTGGCTTATAACGCCCAAATATTCACAGCGGATAACGGTGATCCCGGCCCTGAAGATGGCATTATCTTAGGCAATGATGGTGGTGTTTATCAGGCTGGTTGGAATGCCTTGATAGACAGTGGTGCCCGTATCATTAACAACAGCTGGGGGATTGGTATTGATAGGGAGCTTGAGAGAGGCGGGAAAGATCCGAACGCAGCCCATTTTACCCTGGCTGAAGCCCGGATGCAGTTTGATGAAATCAAACCGATTTTGGGGACAAAACCGGGGGGAGCATATCAGGGGGCAATTGATGCTGCTCGTAGCGGTATTGTGACAATTTTTGCTGCTGGCAATAGTAATAACTACAGTAATCCAGATGCTATTGCGGGCCTGGCTTGGTTTGTGCCAGAGATTGCACCAAACTGGTTGACAGTAGCGAGCTTGCAAAAAGATCCAAATAGTACCCATAGCGTGCCTTATATCATCAGCAATTTTTCCTCCCGCTGTGGCTATACGGCCAGTCTTTGTGTCAGCGCACCGGGTAGTGAGATCTATAGTTCAGTTATTAAGGGAACTGGAATAGATGATATGACTACCGGCTATGACAGTTATAGCGGAACCTCAATGGCTGCGCCACACGCGGGTGGTAGTATTGCGGTATTGATGGAGCGTTTTCCCTATATGAGCGGCGAGCAAGTCGCCTCCGTGCTTCGTACTACGGCGACTGATATGGGGGAAAAGGGTATTGATGAGCTTTACGGCTGGGGATTGATCAACCTCGGTAAAGCAATAAATGGCCCTGGCATGTTCTATACCGCAGAGGATATTCCTGAAAAACTCCGTATACCAGATCCTGACGGAGTCGCCTACGGCAAGGGGCAGTTTATCGCTGATATTCCGGGTGTTGGTGCCGTACTCGATAAGGATAAACCGACTGAACGCATCTGTGATGCGGGTCAGTGTGCGCAGGATCAATGGAGCAATGATATCAGTGGTCATGGTGGATTAACTAAACAAGGTAGAGGTGCGCTGACTCTCAGTGGCCAGAATACCTATTCTGGCCCAACACGGGTCAAACAGGGATTACTGAACGTGAGCGGTAGTGTCTCTTCTGGCGTATCAGTCATGGAAAGTGGCACGCTTGGTGGGAATGGGATGGTGGGGACGCTCAATGTGCAGCGTGGCGGGACGGTAGCACCGGGTAACTCTATAGGTACGCTTAAGGTTGCCGAAAAAATTACCTTTGAACCCGGTTCTCATTACGCTGTTGAAATCGCTTCCGATGGGCGCAGTGACAACATTCAGGTTGAAAAAAGGGCACAGATCGATGGCGGAAAAGTTACCGTTTCCCTTGAGCATACGGCGAACTTGCTTTCTTTTGAAGAGGTGCGAAGCCTGACGGGTCAGCAATACACTATTCTTAGTGCGAAGCAGAATATCAATGGCCGTTTTGATGATGTCGTCCCGAATTATCTCTTCCTTGGTGCTGGATTGTCTTATCAGCCTGGTGAAGTCACTCTCCATGTTGGGCGTAATGAGACGGCTTTTGTCGATTTTGCTAAGACACAGAATGAACGCGCAGTGGCTGCTGCCGCTGATACCCTTGGCATGGGTAATCCGGTTTACGAAAGTATCTTAGCCAGTCGTTTTACGGAACAAGCCCGCTCTGCATTCCGTCAGCTTGATGGACAAATCCACGCTGATATTGCGTCTCAGTTGGTTAATGACAGCCGTTATTTGCGTGATACCTTGAATTCTCGTTTGAGTCAGATTGAAGGCTATTCATCTTCGCCTGATATTCATGGAGACAAGAACGGTGCATGGGTTCGACTGCTTGGTGCATGGAGCCACGCTTCTGGTACAGCGAATGCGACGGGCTATCAGGCTTCCAACTATGGTTTATTCCTTGGCGCGGATGCTCTTATTGATGAATACAGCCGTCTTGGTATCGCAACGGGTTATACCCGTACTTCCCTTGATAGCGGTAACAGTGTGACTGCTGACAGTAATAACTATCACCTCGCTCTTTATGGTGACCGTCAATTTGGTGACTTTGTTTTGCGAGCCAATAGCGGATTCACGTGGCACCGTATTGATACCAAACGCTTTATCAGCTATGGCAGTCAGCGTGATAGTGAGAATGCCAGGTACAGTGGACGAACAACACAATTATCCGCAGAACTTGCTTACCCTCTGCCGACAGGGGTTGTGAATTTGGAGCCATTCGTTAACTTGGCTTACGTCAATTTCCGCAATGAAGGCATTAACGAAGACGGTGCTGCCGCCGCACTTCGTGGTAACAGCCAACATACGGAAGCCACTCTTTCCACATTGGGATTACGTGCCAACCATAGCTGGCAGACTGCATGGGGTTCTTCAATGACCCTAAAGGGAGAATTAGGCTGGCAACACCAATACGGTGAACGTGAACGAGCAACAGGTTTATCGTTCCGTGGCAGTAACACGACGTTTGTGACTCACAGCGTGCCTGCTTCTCGTGATGGTGTGGTGCTAAAAGCTAACGCGGAGATGAGTGCAAGTAATAACGTTTCATTCACGCTTGGCTATAGTGGATTGCTCTCCAGCGCTCATCAGGACAATAGTATGAATATCGGTTTTAGATGGCAATTCTGATGATGGGCGGGATGTAAACATTCGATAAAATATGTGGAGTCAGTGATGCTGGCTTCACTATATTTCTTATGGTTTTATTTTGGTGTCTTAAATGTCATTTCTATTAATGCCCTTTAATTTTTATCCTCTTGGTTAATAACTCCATAATTGAAGAGTCTCATTTTCACTTTATCCAAAGCTTGCATGTGAACTTTTGCAAGATTGGTGTTTGGCGATGGGCGTTACATATGTTCAGCGAACTCTTCTCCGTTAATGCTTCAAGATAATCTCTTTGATGTTAGCACTATCATTCTGTATCTTGCGAATATCAGTGAATAGGATGTTTATCACTGACTGTTAAATCAGAATCCAGTTTCGCCAATGGAAATTCAAGAGGTTGTGATAGTTACTATTACATTTGCAATTATTTTTACAACAATAAGTTAACGATTATTATGACATACCGTTTATCATCTAAAGATATTTGGCCATTGGGCTTTATAACCTTTGCCCTGTTCGTCGGGACAAGAAATATCATTCTGCCTATGGTTAACCTGCAAGCAGGTGAGCATGTTCGGAGCGCTGCGGCTGGTTTTTTGCTCACGGTTATGGGCCTGAGTACATGTGCTAACACAGTATTTATTCGGGGGTTAGCATGAGTCAACAATGGACATCCCGTCTGGGGCACATATTAGCAGCAACCGGATCTGCCGTTGGCATTGGTGCCATTTGGAAATTTTCGTATGTTTCAGCAACAAATGGTGGCGGTGCATTTCTGGTTGTATTTTTATTGTTTAGCTTTGTGATTGGATTAGCGGTTCTGTTGGCTGAGAACATGCTGGGAAGCAGTACGGGTGAAGTGGCCGTTAATGCGTTTAAAAAATTACTGGGTAAACACTGGGGGTGGGTTGGCCTTATCGGTGTATTCAGTTCATGGTGTATCTATAGCTTCTACAGTGTTGTCGGTGGCTGGACCATAGGCTACACGGTGATGGCAAGTACAGGAAAATTGAATATTACAGATGTTTCTCAACTGACATCTATTTTCACCAATTTCATCAGCAATCCATGGTGGCCGATAATCGCCCATCTGGCCTTTTCAGGGCTAACCTGTTTCGTTGTATTATCGGGTGTGCAAAAAGGTTTGGAAAAATCAGTTAAGGTCATGATGCCACTGTTATTTTTGATCATGATAGTGTTAATTATTATTGGCATCCGCTTACCTGGCTCATCAGAAGGGTTAAAATTATTCTTATACCCAGACTTTAATAGCTTGACCGGAAAAGGTGTTTTAGATGCATTAGGGCTGGCATTTTTTTCACTGTCTATTGGTTTAGGGATCCACATTACGTACAGCTCCTATTTGCCTAATAACAAAGGCATTGGTAAATCGAGTATTTGGGTTGTCAGTCTCTCCTGCTTGGTCTGTATATTGGCTGGTCTGATGATTTTTCCTGCTTTGGCTGCTGCTGGTTTAAAACCAAATGCGGGACCTGGATTAACGTTTATGACGATGCCAATTTATTTCGCCAGTCTTCCTGGTGGCTCAATCTTAGCCGTCATTTTCTTTTTATTATTATTAATGGCTGCACTGACCTCAGCAATTTCATTACTTGAGCACATCGTTGCTTATGTTCAGACGCGTTTTCAATGGTCGCGCCGTAAAACAAGCTTAATAGTCACGGCATCGATTATGTTAATGGGGATACCTGTTTCCTTATCTTTTGGTCCTCTAAGTCACGTCACATTAGGTGGAAAATCCATCTTCGACATGCTGGACTTTATTACTTCCAATGTCCTCATGCCATTATTCGGGATTATCATCTGCCTCGTATTTGGTTGGTCACGTAAGGTCAATGCACTAATACCGGATAATATGTCATTGCGCAAGCGTCAGTGTTTACGCTTTATATGGCGATATGTCGGACCTTTATGTATCGGGGTGATTTTGGTACACGGGCTTATTTGATTGTGTTAAGTATCATCTTTCATCCATTTTTATTTGATAGAGAATGATACTGCAATTTTGCGACACTGTTGCATTTTAGGTCAAAATTTAAACGGGCGAGTTTATCCACCAAAACCGCCCGTTGACCAACAACGAGGCGAACGGTGCCTGCGAGGCAGTGTGATCATGCGAAAAATCTGCTTTAGCTTAGTCAATATAGGGCTGGTGAAGGGTTACTTGAGAGAGCAGGGGCATAATCCGCTGTGCAGCCTGTGGATCTCTGATTGATACTGGACCCGCTGGCCGCAGCAAACGGACACGTTATACGCCGGCGCATTATCCGGGTAACGGGTCGAGCCGTTTGCAGATATATCAACAGCCCCAAGCGGCCTGAATTCCTTTTCACTCTTGCGCCTTTCGGGGCGCTTTGCGTGGAGCAATACCACACAGGTTTAAAGATATGGCATAAACTGTGCCATAGGGTAATTACATGGCATCGTAAACAGGAATGTTATTGAACAATCTATTTGATACCTTAAAAGCTCAGGATATCGGACAGAACAACACCCTAAACATGCGTGCATCAGTCCGATATTCAGGGTGTTGTTCTGGAATAGCGATTTAATGGGGCAAATTAGAAACGATAGCCAACGCCAACGACAAATGTTCCTACTTTAGCTTTATCACCTAAATCAGAATATTCGTAGGCAACATCAACAGCGATATTTGAGATCGGATTAAATTGTAATCCTGCAGCGTAAGCAACAGCGGATTTATTTTCGCTGCGAATCCTATATGTTCCTAAGCCAGATGCAGTCTGATGATCGTCAATATTAGCCGCACCAATCATGGCATAGGTGCTGACATATTCATTAAAGCGATAGGTTGGACCTGCCATCCAAGACCTGTAAGTAATATCTCTGGTAAGTTTTCCCAGATGGCCAATAGGGGAATTTAGGGTTTGGTTTTCACCTTCCCTGGTCAGCGTGAACGAGCTTATAACGCCCCAATTATCATTAATTTCATAACGGTATTTCAGGTTAACACCTTTGGGTTCATTATCCAGTTTATCGCCTTCAAGTTTCATTTTCACATCACTTTGGGCATAGCCGACTGAAATGGTGTGTTTGCCACTTGCATTTGCTGTGAATGAAGCAATAGATAACCCCGCCACAATTGCTGAGGTCAGTAGCACTTTTTTCATGATAAGTATCTCTTTGTTATATAAATCTCGCGGTAATATATATAAATTCCGAAAAAAAACAACGGAAAAAATAACCAAACTAAATTAATTTATTTGAATTAATTATGACCAGTTATGTTTGATTAGGGTTTTTTATTCTTTTCCAGGAACTTGCCGAAGCCGTATTCAAAAAGATCTTAACTTTTTTGATGAGTTACCATATGTATTGGCAACAATGATTTCGTGTTACCGTCTTATGTAATGATTGCATCATCGGGTCACGTATTCAACCCGTTGATGATTATGTGTCATCGCTCTTTTTTCGGAGAGATTAAATGGCGACGGTTGAAGTAAAATGTCGATTTTGCCAGCAAACGGAATTCGTCAAAAAACACGGTAAAGGCGATGCAGGGCATCAACGCTATCCATAATCAAATTGTTGAACCGTAAAACACTCGGTTACTCAAAATCCCCGGAGAGGCATGACAAAGTTATCGGCACTTTTATCGAAAGAGAATACTCTATTTAAGGCGGCTCAACGGGTTGAATACGTGACCCATCACTACAATTATTTAAATAAATTCATGTCATGAAATAGTCTTATAAAAAATAGATCAATAAAAATAATTTGTTGTTATTTTGACGAGAGTTTTTATCTTTTGTTTATATAATGTTAATTAATGAGATATTTATTTTTATTATTTTGTTGGAAATGCTTTAATGCGTGGTCTAATATTTATATGTACCAATACTGATTATGGGTATCGCTATCAATTTTTAATTGAATCCAGGGTGTCATATTGGGTGTGTTTTATTTATTTAATTAATAATATTGTATTTTCATGGGGTTATTCTCAGTATATTTTTATTTGCATTGTGGAAAAATCAAAGAATCATCAGGATAATCAGTTATTTTATTCTTTCCCATAGGGGAATCATAATGAAAACACAACTAAAGAATAATTCATCTAAAATAGAAGGGTTACCTACCTTTAATATTGTAGTATCTGATGGTCGCCGAGAAGGTGTGCTATTTGCGAATGGAAATATGCAGCTTGGTATTGTGATTAATATACAAGCTACGACGGCTAATTATGATGAGGAAATAAAATTATCTGATGAACAATTAAATAGTATTGAATTGGTTAATAAAATAACAGGTGAAAAATTATCGAGTGAGTGGTCATACAGTTCTGAGGAAAATGATTATTTTCACCAGTTTCCACAACAAGGCATGACAGGAAACACAAATTTATCATCTGATGAAATAGATTCATTCAATAATAAATCTGAAGCTCAGAAAAAATTTTATTGGCTAAAAACAACAGCGATTGAAACCGTTGAAATAATAGCAAAAGTGGCATTGGATGGGAAAACATTTTTATCAGATGATGAACATGGCAAGGGGTCCCACATTGCTGTTATGGGGCGAAAAGCAATTATTTATCATGCTAATGATCTAGTGAGGCAAACAGAAAAAAATGTCGCTAATGGTACATATAAATGTAAAGTGACCACTGTTGAACCTGGTGGTCCATTTGTTCACTCACGTACAGTAATTGAATTTGAGGATCTGGAATGGATTCAAGATAATCATTACATCTATGTCAATGATAGTTATAAATTTTCTGTTCATGATGTTGATATTAAAAATACGATAAACGATAAAGACATTTCCAGATATGATTATCGAAGGTTTACTCATCATACAAAAGATGATCATCTTTATCTTTGGTTTCTGTGGGGGGAATATAAGGCCAGGAGAATGGCTGGCGCTGATTATCAGTCTAAAAAAGATTATTTTAGTGATTCTGGTATCTCTATAACGAGGGAAGCGACGCCACAAGTAGAAATAGACACAACACCACGTACTGATGTTGTTAGTTTGAGTCGACTTTATTTCAAAAAACCAATAAACAATTTTTGGGTTGATGAAGCGAACCAAGTTCCACAGTTTAAATTTCGTGATATTTATGGCAATGAATCAGTCTGGCTAAAAATTATCATGGATGTTTCGGATAGTGAGAACGAATTTCACCTACAGGAAGGGTAAAACGGTCTATAGAGTTTTAACGACTAAAATATTCTGTTCTCAAAGTTAAAGGTGACAAAGATGAGTGATAATTTTTTCTCCCAGGCCGCTAATTTTCAGAGCACAGCAACGGGCAGTGTCGATCCGCGTACTGGGTTATTTAATTACGCGATGCCGCTGGCACACCTTATCGGTAATAATCAGCTTGGCCCAGAGCAGACTTTCGCTCTGTCTTATAGCCCGCTTAATTCGGGCGATATTGGTTTTGGCATCGGTTTTTCGCTGGGACTCACGCACTATAATGCTGAAAACCGGTTGTTAATGCTTTCAACCGGCGAACGGTATAAAGTATTTGAAACCGATGACCGGGTCTTTTTGAAACAATACAAACAGGATGTTATTCGGTTTGAAAAAGATGTCGGGCAAAATGTTTACCGAGTGATCCATAAATCCGGTCAGGTGGAAATACTGACCGGTCCCCGGAATCTCTGTGATCTCAAGGTCCCCACTCACATTATCAACCCACTGGGGTGTACTCTGACACTGGACTGGGATTATGGAATGGGGGCAATCCCCCGCCTTGTTACAGTATCAGACGAAAATCAGGTGCTGTTAAAAATCCAGTATAAAGCGGCTATCTATACCCGTATTATGGTCTGGCCCGACACACCGGAATCTTATGTTATCCGGTTAGACTTTGAGAATGACCGGGTTACTCATATCCATAATGAGGCGGGTGACCAAACATTAAGCTGGGAACTGGGGTATGACTCAGACAGCGGGTTCTTAACCCGGATTTCATCACCGACCGGCATTGCTGAATTTGTGGATTACGATTTTGAGGGGCATGACTTTCCCAGTCACGCCCGTCTGCCGCCGTTGCCTTATGTCACCCGGCACACTCAACAAACTAAGCGAAATCCTGATGTCATCAGGAACTATGAATATACCGAATATAATTTTCTGGGGTATGGCAGTCATGAGAGCTGGAATGAGGATGATGACTATCTCTACGGTGTCCTGACAAATTATCACTATGGCTCAACCGAGCATTGGAATAATGGCACAGAACAGCGGCATATTACCCGGCTTTACAATAATTACCATCTGCTGATTTCAGAAAACGTGCAGCAAAACAGCTGTCAGCGCCAGCACGAGACAAAATATTATGCCCGCATTGGACAGAGTTTTGATAACCAGCAGTCGCAGTTCCAGTTACCGCAATCCGCTACTGTGCGCTTTATCAATGACAGTGGTCATCGGGAAGAAGTGACGCAGACTGAATTTGATGAGGCTGGCAACCCGACCGTTCAGGTAGCGCCGGACGGCACCCGTACTGAATGGGTATATTACCCAGCAAAAGGGGAAGCCGACCAGTGCCCGGCGGACCCGCACGGATTTGTGCGTTACGTGAAATCTAAAACAGTGACGCCAGCACCGACAGCGGGCTATGACGATGCGCCGGTGCATCAGGTGCGCTATCGTTATGATACCTTATCCACCCGTTCCGGCAGCCCGAACACATATGCCGTGGTGTGTACCCGGCAAGAAATGTACAGCGGCAGTCAGTTACTGCAAGCCAGCCAAACCCGTTATGTGGATCAGCCGGATCAGCCTCACCACCACGGGCGGTTGGCATTGATTGAAGTAACGGTCTACAGCGTGCCGGATAACACTTCAACGGACACCCCGCAGCACTGGACCAGCCAGAAGCGTTTCAGCTACAGCCTGGCAGACGGAGAACTGCAAAATACCATGCAGTGGTGCGGACATGACGGACTGACCGTCAGTGGCATGCAGGTAACATCGTGTGTCAGTGGGAAAATCTTGCGTGAACAAGACCCACTGAGTTGCACGGCACACTATACCTATGATGCACTGGGGCGCCTGCTGAAACAGGTGCATAATGCCGACACGGATTACGCCCGCGATACTCAGTTTACTTATACCATTGAAGAAGATAACGTGCTCACCACCACCCAACAGGATGTCTGGGGCAATCAGATGCGCACCCGGCTTGACGGAAAAGGACAGTCTTATCAGCAGGAAATACTGGCGAAAGGGCAGGAAGCGGCGGGCTGGCGTCAGGTTTCAGACACCGAACGGGACAGCTGGGGACGGGTTATCGCGAAAACGTATCATGACTGGTTACCAACGGGAACAGATCCGGAAAAAGAGGCACAGGTCAGTCTGGTTTCCGTTCGTCAGCAAACCACTTACGACAACTGGGGGCAAGCTTGCCTGGTAACGGATGGCACCGGAAAACGGTTGCGGCAGGAGTATGATCCGGTCACTCTGACGACTCGGCATCAAACGGAAGCGGATGGTCTGTCGTTCGGTTATACAGAAGCCGTCTATGACCTGCGGCATCAGCCGTTGACCGTAACGCAATATGACAGTCAGGGACAACAGGTCAGCCAGCAAAAGAACGATTATGACGGACTGGGCCGGGTACGCGCCACGGTGGATGCGCTGGGGCAGAAGACCGAATACCGTTATGATGCGTTTAACCGGGTATCAGTGATCCAGTACAGCGATGGCACCATAGTGCGCAAAAGTTATGCGCCGTTCAGCACCGGTGCGTTACTGACGCAGATAGAAGCCGACGGAAAAGTGCTGGGTATCCGTGAGTTTGACAGTCTGCACCGGGCGATATCCACCACAGTTGGCGACCGTACCCACCGGGCGACCTATCAGACCAGTAATCCTGCACCGGCAACGGTCACCGATGCGCAGGGGCAGACATCGCAGCAGCAGTATGAACCCCGGCTGGGCAACGCTTTGCTCCAGATGATCACGGCGGGTATCCAACAGAACTTTACCTATGAGGCTAAAACCGGCGCGATGGTCCGGGCGGTGACGGCACAGCAGGTTACTCAGCAACTCAGTTATACCCCTGCCGGGCAGTTACAGCAGGAAAGTGTGCGTTTTGACGATACCGGCGCGGGAGCGGCCCGGAACGCAGAATACAGTTACTCGCCGGCTGGCAGACTGACGGAATACCGGGGATTTTCAACGGCAGAAGGCCGAACCCGGCGGCTGCGTTTTGATACGCTGGGGCGGCCGGTTGAAATGGCTGACGATGCCCTCAGCATGACCTTTTCCTATGATGCCGCCCGCCGGGTTAACCGCTGGACGATACAGGATAAAAAAACAACGCAGCAACTGATGACTACGCTGAACTGGGATGATTTTGGCCGGGAAACGGAGCGCCGGATTGAAAGCGACACCGACATACTGACACTGACGCAGACCCATACCGTTATCGGTCAGTTAGCGAGCCGGATGACCCGCTCACAACAGGCCGGACTGTTACGGCAAGAAAGCTACACTTACGATACTGCCCGCCGCTGGTTGACGGATTATCAGTGCACGGGGAGCGAGTGTCCACGGGATGCTTATGGTATGACACTAACCCGCCAGCAGTTCACTTATGATCGACTGGGGAATATCCTGACCTGTATCACCACGCTGACGGATGGCAGCAGTGATACGGCGACGTTCAGTTACAGCCAGTCCGATGCCTGCCAGTTACAGCGTATTACTCATACCCATCCGAGCTATCCGGCGGAAATCATTCTGGCTTACGATAAGAACGGGCGGCTGATCCGGGATGAGGCCGGGCGAGAACTTACCTACGATGCGCTGGGCAGGCTCACATCAGCCACGCTGAACGAAAACACCTGTGATTATGGGTACGATGCGGCAGGCCGGCTGGCACTGCAACGGCTGAACGGTACGCAGACGCAGGAACTGTATTATCAGGGCAACATGCGGGTGATGGAAGTGCTGCGGGAAAGCGGGACAGAAACCCACCGGGTACAGGCGAACGGTGTGCCGGCGGCAACAGTCACCGACAGTGGCATACACTTACTGGGTACCGACGGGCAGGGCAGTGTGCTGATGTGCCAACAGCATCCCGATACCCTGACCCGCTATCGCTACACGCCGTATGGACAGCAGGCAACAGACGAACAGAACCCCGTTCAGCCAGCGTATACCGGGGAAGCATTCGATCCGGTGGGCGGCGGTTATCATCTGGGCAATGGCTACCGTACTTACAATCCGGTACTGATGCGGTTTACCGCCCCGGACAGCTTAAGTCCGTTTGGTACCGGAGGGCTGAACCCATATGCATACTGTTTGGGTGATCCGATAAACCGGAGCGATCCCAGCGGGCAAATGAGCATAGGCAGTATTCTGGGCATTGTCTTTGGGACGATCGGTCTGTTCATCGGGCTGGCAACGGTTATCCCGACGGGAGGTGCGTCTCTGACTCTTAGCAGCGCGATTTTAGCGGGGATCGGCTTTTTGGGCGATGCCACCGGGATTGCCAGTGCGGTGATGGAAGAGAGCGACCCGCAGAAATCAGCGGTGCTGGGCTGGGTATCCCTCGCTCTGGGGGCATTAAGTTTGGGCAGTGGGCTGCTGGGCGGGCTGGCGCGGGGAATGCGGCAGACCGGTGAAAGGTTGACCGAGAGTTTTTCTCATGGGCTGAGTGGCAGAGGTGCGGCGGCGGCGGGAAGTAGTCGTAGCTACACTACGGCTGGCTCTCGGGCTGTCATGGAAACAGAGTATGTACGCGGTTTCAGACAGATTAAGAATCTGGTTGGTAGTGATATTGTGGAAACCATAGGTAATAGCCAGATAAATAATATCGAAATTAATATAGATAGACTGTTTAATACAGTTGAGAGTCACGAGTATCAAGGAATTTTTGGAAAGGTTTTAAAATTAGGTTTTTGGGAAACTTCCAGTGGAAGTAATATATGGAAAATAGATAATGCTGTTCCAGTAAATTTTTTAGCTGGACAAAGTACCCATGTGAATATTACGGACAATATTTATTTAAGATTATATGCACAATTTATTACTGATAATTCTACTATATTACACGTTACCAGGACTAATCTAATACGTTCAATCATTGATTATAACTTTACAAATCAAATACCTTTTGATGATACGATAATGTCACAAATACTACAAGTGTGGGCGCTGAACAACTATAGAGGAGTGTTTAAAGATTGGGCTGCGGCTGATTTAACACTTAGATTTCCTCAGGAAGAACAAAAGGTACAACGAATAATAAATTCTATTTATCTTGAGAATTCACTTACTTTTTCTTTTTTATATAATATGTTTTTTTAGCTGTCGATATTGAATTTTATAATGATTTTTAGGTTAATGATTGTGAGTTAAAAATGCATTAATACTTAATCGGTTTATACTCGATAAACTTCAAGTTGCAATCCGCAAGACGCCGCGAGTCCTTATATTTCCCCGCGCAGCGGGGAAATATAACACGCATCTTGAAGTCGGATTGATATATTATTATGCCTAAGAATATGATAAATAAAATAATATATTTTGGCTGTTGTTTTTTCTCCATTTATATAAAAGAGGATGATATTATGAACGAAGTAGAACAAAATGAAATAAAATTTAAAATCATTGAGGATTTTAAACAATATGCAAAGGATAAATTGGAACCCAATGTTATTGGTGAGGCCGTAAAAAGAATAGCTTCTTCAAGTAATGATAAATATTACACAACAGGTGATGTACAAAGCATCTTTTTTTTCCTACTGTTTAGCCTGGAAGTAAATATTGATAAAAAGTCTTTTAGTGGGAAGGCCGGTGGGCTGACTTCTCCCGGTTTTGCCTGGCTGGAAGGCTATGTTTATACAGAAGATTTAGGTAAAGTTTATTCTGATACTGTCAGTTTCGAGTTTAATGCCTCGCCCGTATACTTTAGTTTACTTTTCTTTGATTCACACAGTCATTTGCTTGGTCATTTCCAAAGCGCCGCTATTTCCACTATATCAGGCATTGGTGGTGGATCAGGTTCATGGAGTTAATTATTTATCATATGCAATTTCAGTTAAGTCCAATGATGAGTAGAATGCTATACTCGATAAACTTCAAGTTGCAATCCGCAAGACGCCGCGAGGCCTTATATTTCCCCGTGCAGCGGGGAAATATAACACGCATCTTGAAGTTGGATTGGGGCTTTTATAATGAGGTAATTGATAACAGGACAATATCAATCATCCATCAGCAGTGATAGTGCAAATTTTACGGCACTGATCAATCTATCCGCATCTTGCTGGTTATTATAAGGCATGAATGAAACGCGCAGACAGCCGCTGATCCCAAGAACATCCAACAATGGCTGGGCACAGTGTTGGCCTGAACGCAGGGAGATATTTTGTTCAGCAATCAGCGTCGCTAAATCACTATGGTGTATTCCGGCGATATTGAAAGCCAGCACGCTGGAACCCGCCACACGGTAACTGTTAAAGCCCGCCAGAGTGCTAAGTTGTTGTTCGGTGTAATCTGTCAGCGCAATCGCGTGGGATTCAGCGAGCTGGGTATCAATCGCTTGCAACCATTCCAGGGTCGCGGCAAAGCCAACCACGCCGGCAATATTGGGTGTTCCCGCTTCAAAACGGTAAGGTACGGCTTCCGGTGTGAAACCATCGAACGAGGCTTGAGTCAGCATTTTTCCGCCGCCATGCCACGGTGACATCGCATTCAGTAATTCGCTTTTGCCATACAACACACCCAATCCATTTGGGCCATACAGTTTATGGGCAGAGAAGGCATAAAAGTCGATATCCAGTTGTTGTACATTGACAGACGCGTGAACGATCCCCTGAGCACCATCGACCAGAACACGGCAATTATATTGATGGGCGAGTGCGGTGACTTGTGCCAAATCTACTGTGGCACCGGTAACGTTAGACATCTGGCTGATGGCAACTAAGCGGCTTTTTTCATTCAATAGTTCTGCCAGGGTTCCGATTTCTGGTTGGTGTCGATTGCCAATCGGCCATTTAACGATTTTGGCGCCGGTTTGTTCCGCCAGAATCAGCCACGGTAACAGGTTAGCGTGGTGTTCCTGTTCGCTGACGATGATTTCATCCCCGACGTTCAGGCGAGGGCGAAAGTAACTTTGGGCAACCAAATTGATGGACTCAGTCGTCCCTTTTGTCCAGATAATATCTTCAGGTAATGACGCATTGATCAATTCCGCCACCAGAGAACGGGCCTGCTCATAACGAGCAGTCATGGCCTGCGCAGTGGCATGTTGACTGCGGTGTACTGTTGCACTGTGGTGTTGGTAATAATCTCCGGTCGCCTCAATCATGCATGCCGGTTTTAATGCCGTAGCTGCGCTATCCAGAAATGTGGTGGATTGTTGCAGGGCAGGAAATTGCTGACGGAATTTTTCTGAGTCAAAGGTTTTCATAAACGCTGCTGATTTAATCGTTGTGTGATAAAGAATAAGTTTTGCTTTAATCAGGGAAAGAAGGATTCTACAGGAGAAGGCAGGGAAAAAAAGCACCGCAATCGGCGGTGCATAAAAAAATCACTATGGACAGACAGGGTAAATGTACAGGAAGTGAAAAAAAAACAGTAGCATATGCTACAAAGTCTGGTTTTCCAGACAACTTGCAAACACAACATCACAACCACAAAGCCAAAAGCACCAATGTATCGCTACAAAGAGACTTTTCGTTCCGGCTATAGGAAGTGCGCACACTATAGGGATTTGCTGGTATATCATCAATGGACAAATTATAATGATTCGGATTAAAAAAACTAATAACTAAATGAAAAGAGTTACCGGTATCATCACCATTATATAAGAAACGAACATGTCTAAACGTTTACCTCCACTCAATGCGTTACGCGTTTTTGATGCTGCGGCCCGTCATTTAAGTTTTACTAAAGCGGCAGAAGAATTATTTGTGACTCAGGCTGCGGTTAGTCATCAAATGAAAAGTCTGGAAGATTTTCTGGGATTAAAGCTTTTTCGTCGTCGTAACCGTTCGTTATTGTTGACGGAAGAGGGGCAGAGTTACTATCTCGATATCAAGGAAATTTTTACCGCCATCAATGACGCAACCCGTAAACTCCAGGCTCGCAGTGCCAAAGGCGCGTTAACGGTCAGTTTATCTCCCAGTTTTGCGATTCAGTGGTTAGTGCCCCGGCTTTCAGGTTTTCATCAGAGTTTTCCGGGGATTGATGTCCGTATTCAGGCAGTGGATCGGGAAGAAGATAAACTGGCTGATGATGTTGATGTCGCAATTTTTTATGGTCGGGGTAACTGGCCGGGGTTGCGAACCGATCGCCTCTATCCTGAATATCTGTTACCTGTCTGCTCTCCGGCATTGCTGGCAGGTGATCGGCCATTGAAAACCTCCTCAGATCTCGCCAATCATACTTTATTGCATGATTCATCCCGACGGGATTGGCAAGCCTATATCCGCCAGCTTGATATGCAGCAGCAGATTAATGTTCAGCAGGGACCGATATTCAGCCATAGCGCGATGGTGATCCAGGCGGCCGTGCATGGTCAGGGTGTTGCCCTGGCCAATAATGTGATGGCACAAAATGAAATTGATGCAGGGCGTCTTGTTTATCCATTTAATGATGTTTTGGTCAGTAAGAATGCATTTTATTTGGTTTGCCACGATAATCAGGCAGAATTGGGCAAGATCGCGGCTTTCCGCAAATGGATACTGACGCAAGCCGCGACGGAACAAGAAAGGTTAGGGTTTATTACCCAACAGACTTAATAGTGATACCCAATAGCTGATAAACAGAAACAGGAGCTGTGTGATGAGCAGTCGAATCATGCTGATTTTGGTTGGGATCAGTGGTTTTTTCTACGTGGCACTGGGAGCGATGGGGGCACATATGTTGGCACCCATTCTGACACCACGCCAGATGGAATGGATTCATACCGGCCTGCAATATCAAGGGCTACATACACTCGCCATGATGGCTCTGGCCGCTTTGTTGATGCGTCAGCCTGTAGCGTCGTTTGGTTGGAGTGGGATTTTTTTCACGGCGGGAATTGTGCTGTTTAGTGGCAGCCTTTATTGTCTGGCCTTTTTACCGCTAAAATTTCTGGTTTATTTGACACCAATCGGTGGGTTCTGTTTTCTCATTGGTTGGTTATGTGTATTAATTGGCGCTCTGCGTCTAAGGAAATCGGCGCCTAGCCATGAATAAAGTTGCTTTATATTGCCGCCCGGGTTTTGAAAAAGAGTGTGCGGCAGAAATTACCGATAAAGCGGGTAAGAAAGAAATATACGGTTTCGCCCGCGTGAAAGAGAACAGTGGATATGTGCTGTTTGAATGTTATCAGCCGGATGATGCGGATCGTCTGATCCGTGAAGTTCCGTTCAGTGAATTGATTTTTGCCCGTCAAATGTTGGTTGTGGGTGAATTGCTGAAAGATTTACCGTCGGAAGATCGCATTACACCGATTATTGGCATGTTATTCGGTGTTGTTGAAAGAGCGGGTGAGCTGCGAGTGGAAGTGCCGGATACCAATGAAGGCAAGGAGTTGATGAAATTTTGCCGTAAGTTTACGGTGCCGCTGCGTAATGCTATGCGGCAGGAAAAACTTTTGCTGGCAAAGGAAAACGCGGGTCGCCCTGTGATCCATGTCTTTTTCATCGCTCCCGGTTGTTGTTATGTCGGGTATTCCAACAGCAACAATAACTCCCGTTTCTATATGGGCATCCCCCGCCTGAAATTCCCTTCAGATGCTCCAAGCCGTTCAACGCTGAAACTGGAAGAGGCCTTTCATGTGTTCATTCCTTATGATGAATGGGAAGAGCGTCTGGATAGCGGCCTTCATGCTGTGGATCTCGGAGCTTGTCCGGGGGGGTGGACTTACCAGCTGGTGAAACGCTGCATGATGGTTCATGCGGTCGATAATGGCCCGATGGCGGATAGCCTGATGGAAACAGGCCAGGTGAAGCATCATCGTGTCGATGGCTTTAAGTTTGAGCCGGCAGTGAAAAACATTTACTGGCTGGTTTGTGACATGGTTGAGAAACCGGCCAAAGTTGCCCAACTTATGACGGATTGGCTGGTAAACAGTTGGTGTCGTGAGGCTATTTTTAATCTTAAATTGCCGATGAAGAAGCGTTATGAGGAAGTGGCGCATATCTTGCTGAAAATAGAACAGCAATTGCAAGAAAATGGGGTGAATGCACAGATTCAGGCGAAACACCTGTATCACGATCGTGAAGAGATCACGGTACATGTCCGTCGGATTTGGTCTGTGTATGCAACCAGTCGGGATTATTGATACCACTCTTTATTGTTAAATATGCTGCCTTATTGGCAGCACTTATTTATTCTATCTATTGTCTTATTATCCTATTTATCTGTTGTCATACCACTTAATTCAGCTATTTCGGTTACCCTTATCCCAGATACGCAATGTAAAACCCAGAGATGTGGAACTAATTTCAAGTTGAATAAAAAATAACCCGCCTTTAAAAAATAGGGAAAAAATAGGGAAAAAACAGGTAAAGAGATAATTCTTTCTTAAGATCAATTTTTAGCAGATAAAAACAACATTATTTATTACTAAATTATGTTGTTTTTTTATTATCAAAAAAATTTCATTGTGAAATTAATAATTAATTACATAAATTAAATTTGTTCAATATGTATTCTAAAAAAGTATATTAATTATTTTTACACAGACAGTAACTAACGCTATTTTGTTCTGGAGTTTTATTTCTAAGTGGGTCTTAGAAAGAATTTAAAACTCTTACCGCCGTTATTATAAAAATTTCGGATTTTTAGGGTGTTTATCTTGTTTTTACAGGAGATTTATATGGTCTCAAAGAAAAAGTATACCTATACGGAGTTATCTGATTCCAATTCCGCTCAGGAGGTTAATTCATTTCTTAAAGCCTATGTTCCCAATTACGACACCTCTATTCGGGTTGCTCATGATCCATTAGGAGACAATGCACCTGATAAACTTCTGCGGGGTCATTATAAGTGGTCCAATAAGTATGTTGATTCTACTGGCACCTTGAAATTATCGTATCATTTCATGGAATCGACACCGGCTATCATGCCGTTGTTTGAAATTTCTGGCTTCAGTGCTTTTAATGAAGAACAAAAAGAAACAGCGAAACTTTCTTTACAATCCTGGTCTGATGTTGCCAATATTAAATTTACCGAAGTCAGTAGTGTTAAAAAAGCGAATATTACTTTTGGTTTCTTTGATCATAGTGACAACGATGATTATGCATTTGCAAATTTGCCACAAGGACAAAAAAACACTTTTACATGGTATCACGCTAAAAGCCATACGTTTGTAGACAATGATATTGATGTGAATGGTTATGCCCGTCAAACTTTCACTCATGAAATTGGTCATGCATTAGGACTGGACCATCCTGCCGATTATGATGCTTCTGATAAAGTGCGTCCAGGCTATATCACTAAAGCAGAATATTTCGAAGATACTCGTGCCTATACGGTCATGAGTTATTTCAGTGAAAAATATACCGGCCAAGATTTTAAATATGAATATTCATCGGCACCTCTGTTGAATGATATCTCTGCCATTCAGGAGTTGTATGGTGCGAATATGGAAACCCGTAAGGGAGACACCATATATGGTTTCAATTCCAATACTGACCGCGACTTTATGACCGCAACGGATGCTGACAGCAAACTGGTATTCAGTGTCTGGGATGCGGGGGGTGAAGATACCTTTGATTTCTCTGGTTTTAATCAAAATCAGCGTATCAACCTGAATGAAGGTGCTTTCTCTGATGTTGGCGGCCTGAAAGGTAACGTTTCTATCGCCCGTGGTGTTGTTATTGAGAATGCGATTGGCGGCAGCGGCGATGACATTCTGGTGGGTAACAGCGCAGACAACATCCTGAAAGGTGGTGCCGGCAACGACATCATTTATGGCGGTCTGGGCGGTGATCATCTGTGGGGTGGTGAAGGCAACGATACCTTTGTTTACCTGGATGGCAAAGAATCACTGAAAGACAATCCAGACTGGATCCACGATTTCGTCTCTGGTGAAGACAAGATCGATCTGTCTGAGTTCAATTTCGGGGGTAATGGCGATATTAAATTTGTCGATTCGTTCTCAGGTAAGGCGGGCGAAGTGCTGTTCACTTACGATGAAGTGAATGAGGTCACCGATCTGGAAATCAGTCTTGGTGGTGATCTGGCTGGCAACGATTTTCTGGTGAAAGTTGTTGGTCAACCGTTAGCCGAAGCAGATTTCATTGTCTGATTGATGTCATCACGTTAATAGAATACTGCCGTACTTCCCCGCAGGATACGGCAGTATTATGGAGATGATGGAAAGGTGGAAAGGTGGAAAGGTGGAAAGGTGGAAAGGTGGAAAGGGTGAACTTCTTACTTTGTGGCTGTCGGTTTTCTAGATCGAAATCGCTCTTATCAATAATTTTTGCGCTCTTTTTTGTCGGAGGATGTATGGCGAGTAGTTTAAGGCTTCCAGCCGCAGGTGAGTTGAAAGGATTATGGCAACTCTCTGATGGAAATAAGTTGTGCAGTATTGAACTGACCGATACCCGTTTACCCGATGGGTCGCTTTGGGCTTTGAAAAGTAATACGTGTGTCACTGAATTGGTTGGACAGCCTGTCGAAGGCTGGTATCCGTCTCCAGATGGGATCACATTGACCGATAATGACGGCAATAGCCTGGCCTTTTTTAGCCATGAATCAAAACAGTGGATTGCTTACTTTGTTGATGGCAGGGAACTGTTCATGACATTCAGTGGCGTATCCAGATAACCTATTTGTTTTGCTTTAGTTAATGATAAAGGGATTGCAGTGAAACTACGCTTTCCGCAGGATGAAATCACGGAGGTTATCCGTGCCCGCAGCAAGGTCTTCTGGACTATTGGATTATTTACGGCATTTATCAACTTGCTGATGCTGGTTCCCTCCATTTATATGCTGCAAGTCTATGATCGAGTACTGCCATCCAGTAATGAAATGACCTTGCTGATGCTAACGTTGATCACGCTGGGGATGTTCGCCATGATGGGCGGGTTGGAATATATCCGAAGTCAGGTGGTGATCCGTATCGGCAGTCAGTTTGATATGTGCCTGAATCAACGGGTTTATACCGCGTCCTATGAATCCAACCTGAGAAATGGTTCCACCGATGCAGGGCAGATGCTCAATGATTTGGCAACTATCCGCCAGTTTCTGACCGGTAATGCCCTGTTTGCCTTTTTTGATGCCCCTTGGTTTCCGGTTTATCTGTGCGTCATCTTCCTGTTCAGCCCGTATTTGGGGTTGTTGGCATTGGTTGGGGCGCTCATTTTGATCACGTTGGCGGTATTGAACCAGTGGTTATCCCAGGCACCTTTGGCGGAAGCCAGCCACCTTTCTTTACGTTCAGCCAATTTAGCCAGTACCAACTTACGCAATGCCGAAGTGATTGAAGCGCTTGGTATGTTGCCAGCATTGCGTCACCGCTGGTTTGGCCTGCATCAGCGTTTTCTCAATTTTCAGCGTATTGCCAGCGAACGATCAGCCGCTATCACGGCGTTGACCAAAACGATACGTATGGCTTTGCAGTCGTTGATCCTGGGCTTAGGTGGCTGGTTGGCGATTGAAGGCCATATCACACCCGGGATGATGATTGCCGGTTCCATTTTGATGGGAAGGGCGTTGTCGCCGATTGAACAGTTGATACAGGCATGGAAGAGCTGGAGTGCTGCCCGTTTATCCTGGCAACGGCTGGACAAGCTGCTGAAAGCCCAACCGGAGCGCAAAAGTGGCATGTCATTGCCCGCGCCTAACGGTGTGTTGTTGCTGGAAAAAGTATCCGCAATGCCACCGGGTAAAACACGGGTATTGCAATCCTCGCAAAACGGATCAGCGCCGAATAACCAATATGTTTTGCAGGATATCCACTTTGCTCTGGATGCCGGTGATGTGCTGGGTGTGATTGGTCCCAGTGCGTCGGGGAAATCGACATTGGCTCGTCTGCTGGTCGGGATATGGCCTGCGCAAGAAGGCGTGGTACGGCTTGATGATGCGGATATCTACCAATGGAATAAAGATGAGTTAGGGGCATTTATTGGTTATCTGCCGCAGGATATTGAACTGTTTGGCGGCACAATCGCGGAGAATATCGCCCGTTTTAATGATGTTGAACCGGAAAAAGTGATCGAGGCGGCGAAAAAAGCCGGTGTCCACGAATTGGTGCTCAATCTTGAGCGCGGTTATGACACGGTAATCGGCGCGGGGGGGATGGGGTTATCCGGTGGGCAGAAACAACGCATCGGTTTGGCTCGCGCTCTGTATGGTAATCCATCGCTCATCGTGTTGGATGAACCTAACTCGAATCTGGATGATGTGGGTGAAAAAGCGCTAAGCCATGCGATCGCACAATTGCGGGAACAGGGGAAAACCGTGGTTGTTATTACGCACCGGCCTTCATTGCTCTCGCAAACAAGCAAAATTTTGCTATTGGTGCAGGGGAAAATGAAAATGTTTGGCCCTTCCCGACAAGTGATGGCGGCGCTATCCCAAACTCAGTCTTCGTCTCCGTAACAACCACAGTCACAGTTAAAAACGGTTGAACGTGCTTCGTAACATGATTCAGCCCTATTTCAATACTTGGGATATTCTCTCTGGGAGTAAAGATGTCCTATCAGACTAACGCAAAGGATGCCCAAAACGCGGTGTCGGAATTATTACCGCTGGATGCAAATCGTTACCTGCGAATGGGTTGGTTGGTGATTGGGATCGGCATTGTCGGGTTTTTCATCTGGGCGGCCTTTGCGCCCCTCGATAAGGGGGTGGCTTCTTCTGGTACTGTCGTGGTTGATGGTAACCGTAAAACGATACAATCCCCGCTTAATGGCGTTATCAGTCAAATTCAGGTGAACGAGGGGGAACAAGTCAAGGCGGGGCAAGTTTTGGTTCAGCTCAACCAGGTGCAGGTTAATGCACAAATTGATTCCCTGAAACAGCAGCTTTACACCACATTGGCAACAGAAGCCCGACTTTTGGCCGAGCAGCAAGGGCAGGATGCTATGGTTTTCCCGCCTGCGTTACTGGATCTGCAATCGGAGCCACGCATTAACGAGACGCTTGCCCTGCAAAGACAGCTCTTTTTATCACGTCGTGAGATGCTGCGTAGTGATCTGGCGGGAATGCAGCAGGCCGAAGAGGGACTGAATTTTCAAATCAGGGGATTGCGCGAAGCGCGGGTAAGTAAACAGCAGCAGCAAGTTTCGCTTAAAGAACAGGTGACAAATTTGCAGCCCCTGACGGAAGAGGGTTATTTCCCCCGTAACCGCTATCTGGAATTACTGCGTAGCCAAAGTGAATTAAGTGGCAGTATCGCGGAAATGACCGGAAAAATGGGCCAGCTTGAAAAGCAGCGGCAGGAAACGCAGCAGCGGGTTATCCAGCGTCAGGCGGATTACCAGCGTGAGGTACGCAGCCAGTTATCTGATGTACAGGTTCTGGCGAATGAGCTGAGAAATAAGCTGGAAACGGCACAATTTGATTTGTCACAGACTTCTATCATTGCCCCGGTGGATGGCTCAGTGGTTGGATTAACCGTGTTCACCCAAGGTGGTGTGGTGGCTGCCGGTGAGAAGCTGATGGAGATCCTGCCGACCCAGAGTGCGCTGGAAATCGAGGCGCGTCTGATGGTGAACCTGATTGATAAGGTTGCCGTGGGGCAAGAGGTTGACTTAATGTTTACCGCGTTCAACCAGAACCGGACACCGAAAGTCACGGGCAAGGTGATGGTGGTTTCCGCTGACCGTCTGGTGGATGAACGGACAAGAGAGCCTTATTACCAGATGCGATTGAAAGTCAGTCCTGATGGCATGGAGAAACTGGCCGGATTGAATATCAGACCGGGGATGCCGGTTGACGTATTCGTCAAAACCGGTTCGCGTTCGTTGTTGAGTTATCTGTTCAAGCCATTAATGGACAGGGCGTCTACCTCACTGATCGAGGAGTAATGGGGATGTTGATGTATCACAGTTTTGCCAATAGACGGGCTTCTTTATCTCGCCTATTTTTCAGCAAATTATTGCCAGCGTCAGTATTGCTGATGTCGATATTGATATTTCCCCGTTTTGCCAGTGCGCTTTCCTTAACGGAGGCTTATGCGCTGGCATTGCAGCACGATCCGACATTTCAGGCTGCTATCAAAGAGCAGGAGGCGGGGCAGGAGGAGAAAAACCTTGGGTTGGCGGAACTGTTGCCCAAGCTATCTTTCAGTTACCAGAATGCACCCAAAAATGGGCAAAAGATGGACTCGCAATCGTTAGACCTGCGGGGAAGAAGCGTCAGGGAGAGCCGTGACCGACAGTATGATAGCTATAGCGGTGCGATTATTTTGACCCAGCCGGTGATCGATTTTGAGGCTTGGGCGCGTTATCGAACCCGTCAGGCTTATACCTTGATGAGTGATAGCCGTTTTCGGGCGGATAACCAGCAATTGGCGGTCAGGGTGGTGAACAGCTATGTAGCGGTCGCTTATGCGCAGGATCGGTTGGCACAGGTTGCTCAACAGCGAGCTGCCTATGAAGAGCAACTGGAACGTAACCAGAAATTGTTTTTTTCCGGTGAAGGTACTCGTACCGATGTGGCGGAAACTCAGGCGCGTTACAGTCAGGTACTGGCTGATGAGTTAGCGGTGCAAGATGAGCTGGATGCCGCTATTCGTGGCTTGCAGTTATTAGTTGGCATCCCGTTGCCAGTAGATGTGCCGGTTAATCGTTTATCCGACTCCCCGCCGTTCAAAACCATCAAACTGGATTTAGCACACTACACCGATTGGGAACAACGGGCATTACGTCAGAATCCACAACTGGCTGCTGCCCGTCAGAAAGTGGATGTAGCGTACCATGATATTGAGCGTAACCGGGCGGGATATCTGCCGAAACTGGAGCTATATGCTTCCCATAGCGAAAATAAATCCAGTAGTGACAACAGCATTGACCAACAATACCGGACGGATTCCATTGGATTGCGACTCTCCATGAATCTCTATAATGGCGGAGGCACTGCGGCAGCGGTGCGCCAATCAGCCGCAAATTATGGCAAGACTAAATTCGAAATGGATGCACAGACGGGGGAAATCCTGAACGCACTGAGGCGCAATTATAACGCTTGCGTGAATGGTGAAAAACGGATACGCGCCTATGAAACGGTGGTGGAAGCAGCCGCCTTGCAAGTGAAAGCGACGCAAAAAAGTGTAGCAATGGGGCAGAGGGTGAATGTCGATATATTGAATGCCGAGCAACAACTTTATACCGCCCGTCGTGAACTCTCTCAGGCAAAATATGACTATATGAAAGCGTGGATTGGGTTATTAGATGAATCCGGTCAACTACAGGCTGAACATATTAAGTTAATTGCTGATTATTTTGGTTGAGTTATTTCATCTATACTCGATAAACGTCAAGTTGCAATTCGCAAGACGACGCGAGGCCTTATATTTCCCCGCTAAACGGGGATAGGCAACACGCATCTTGAAGTTGGATTGGTATATAACCCCAATCTCATAATGTAGTAGTGATTGGGGGTTATGTATTTATTGTATTGAGAATTTCGCCTATCTGGTATAAGTCAATCTCAGTTGCTGTAAATTACCCTGTAGGGCCAAATCAGTTCTTAGTGAAGCAATTTCACGGCTGATATAAGCCATTTCTTTGTGAGATGCCAATTTTTTGCGCCATTTATCCGGCTGGGCGTCCAGATTTTGGAATAAATTATCCAGCGAACCCGCTTGTTGCAGCAGGAGGGCGGCCGTTTTGGGACCAATTCCCTGAATACCAGGGATCTTACTGCTACTGATACCGGCAAGCCCCCAATAATCGGGAAGCTGGTCTGGTTCAACCCTAAACTCTTGCTGGACAAAAGGCAGATCCAGCCAGCGCTTTTGGAAGTAATCACGAATCTGGATATTGGGGGAAAGGAGCTGGCAATAGCCCTTATCTGTTGAAACGATGGTGACATGATGCCCGCTATTGGCGACTTTTGTTGCCAGTGTGGCCGCTAAATCATCCGCTTCATGCCCTTCTGCGTGCCAGCAAGCAACCCCCTGCGCGTTGAATGCCTGCTTAATTAAGGGCATTTCTTGCTGCAAGTTGTCCGGCATGGCAGAGCGGCCCGCTTTGTAATCCGGGAACAGTTGATGGCGCCAACTATGGCTGCGATCAGCTTCATCAAATACCGCAACCGCGTGAGTTGGTGATGCATGGGTGATTAACTGCTTTAACGCATGTTCACAGGCAGGAGTGCAAGGGCTGCCCTGTACTGCATGGATGCGCCGAATCAGGTTTAAGGCGTCTACAATCAGAAGATGTATCATGGTCGTTATAGTCCATCCGTGGATTTATTCCCTGGCACCAGCCTCATTGGATATTGATGAGAAAAGGTATCCGCGATTTATGTGATTATCTCATAACAGGGTTCATAAGCCGTACCTCCGGGGAGTTTCATGCGATCCTGCTCGACAAAATCTTTCAACAGGTCATCCATGCGATGCATAATATCTGCATCACCGTGGATCTTGAATGCCCCGTGTTTTTCTATGGCGTAAATACCCGCTTCTTTGACATTGCCTGCCACAATACCAGAAAATGCGCGCCGTAGCGCTGAGGCAAGTTTCTCTGCCGATTGGTTTGGGTATAAATTCAAATCAGCCATGTTTTCATGGGTTGGCATGAAAGGAGATTGTAGATCAGAGCCGATTTTCAGTGACCAGTTGAAACTATAGGCATCTCCGGTCGCGCGGCGCTTTTCTTTGACCTTCGGCATGGCTTTTTTCATGATACGGGCGACTTCTGAAGGGGCATCCACAATAATGTGATAGTGCCGGCGTGCCTGTTCCCCCAGAGTATTAACAATAAACTCATCCAACACCCGGAAGTAATTGGCACTCTCTTTGGGACCAGTCAAGACCAGCGGCAGAACTTGATCTTTATTTTCAGGATGCATCAGGATAGACAACAAATACAGCAATTCTTCTGCCGTTCCCACTCCGCCGGGGAAGATAATGATGCCATGAGCAATACGGACAAAGGCTTCCAGACGTTTTTCAATATCCGGCATGATGATTAGCTCATTCACCAGTGGATTAGGTGGCTCTGCTGCAATTATTGAAGGTTCTGTGATGCCGATAAAACGACTTTTTTTGTAATTCTGCTGGGCATGTCCCACTGCGGCGCCTTTCATCGGTGCTTCCATTGCACCGGGACCGCATCCCGTACAGATATTCAGTTCACGTAGTCCCAGCTCATTACCTACCTTGCGCCCATACAAGTACTCTTTCTCATTGATGGAATGGCCGCCCCAACAAACAATCATATTAGGATCTTCTGAGATATGCAGTGCGTTGGCGTTGCGCAGGATGGAGAAAATGGTATTGGTAATATGCATACCATTTCCCATATCCAAATGATTTGCCTTCTGTGCATCGGTAATTTGTGCGTGGACAAATAAAATATCGCGCAGTACTGCAAAAAGATTGGCTTGCAGGGAACGGATGATTTTACCATCGACGAAGGCGTCTTCGGGGGGATTAATCAGTTTCAGCTTTACCCCTCGCTCTCTGCGCAGGACGTTGATATCAAAATGTTGATATTTTGATAGTAACTCCTTACTGTTATCTGTTTGACTGCCTGAATTAAGAACCGCCAGTGAACAGTTACGGAAAAGGCGGTATAAATCACTGCTTGCGGTACGCTTGAGCATATCTACTTCAAGCTGAGAGAGTAAATTCATTGATCCTAATGGATTGACATGCGTAATCAAAATGACTCCTTTTACCCCTTATGGGGATCCCTCAATAATGACTTATGTCCCTGTTGGGTATAACTGACTTCATCCGGCAGTCCGGTTAGGGTACAGACGATGATTACTGGCGAGCTAACCTTCCGGTTGCTGGAGTAAACGCTTCGTTACTGCGCCACGGGTTGATATCCAACCCTCCCCGACGGGTATAACGTGCATAAACCGTCAGCTTTTCAGGCGCACATAACGTCATTACGTCATTGAAAATGCGCTCAACACATTGTTCATGAAATTCATTGTGGTGGCGGAAAGAAACCAGGTAGCGCAATAGTTTTTCCTGATCGATTTTAGGGCCTTGATAGCGGATCATTACTGATCCCCAATCGGGTTGGTGGGTGATCAGGCAATTTGATTTTAGCAAATGGCTAACCAAAGTCTCCTCAACGACAGGACCCGTTGCTGCCTGGTTAAGATAATCACGACTGAACTGATAATCATCAATGTCAATATCCTGATTATCGATGCATTTTCCCTCAAATTCGGCAATTGGCTGTTGGCTGAAAGTGTGGAGGGGATGCAGAACAACTTCAATATTGCCATTGGCGCAAGCAGATAAATCCTGTTGCAACGTTTTTTGTACGGTTTCCCAATCCGCAAAGCGGGTTTGGTTAAAACTGTTGAGATAAAGTTTAAAGCTTTTTGATTCGATAAGGTTTTCACTGGTCGCATTTAAGCTGACGTGACCGATGGCAACTTGAGGAACGCCGCGTGCGTTGAGCCAGGAGAGTTCGTACATTGTCCAGATATCAGCACCATGAAAAGGAAGATTATCAGGAAACAGCTCAAGCGGTTCACGGTTCATACTGCGTGGAACTGCTTGCAATAAAGTAGGATCATAGTTATCACGGTAGGGCGTTGGTTTACCCAATGTGAGTTGGGAAAGCGCATGATTATCTTGGTATAAAGACATTAGGATTCCTTAAGGCTAAAAAATCTTATCATTGAGTTAGTCTTTACGACAAAAAGCGTCTTAATGACTAAAGTCATCTGTAGTGTATCAAGTAATCCTGATGGTTCGTATTTTTATTACACAGGATTCCCTCAGTTTACTGAACCAATATTATTGTCGCTTTTATTGGCGTAATGGGTGAAGTCAGCATCCGTGCTATTGAACTTAAATAGCAGGTATATTTCTATATCTGCTATTTATTAGGGTCTTACTAATCAGAAAGCGGTTAACCAGAAAACAAGGTATCCAATAATGGTGATCTAAATACGTGATGTGGATCGTACTTCTGTAATGCTGCAACTGTTGAAATCCAGTTGTTATCAGCAGGTAAACCCTCAGTTAATGATGCTGGGATTGTTTTGGTTAATATTTCTTTATTCTCCCATGCAGTGTGAGAACCATAAGCCCAACCTTTACTCCATTCAACACGAGCAGAGGCATAAGAACCATCAAATTCGTTGAATAGCCATTGTTCAAATTGGTGGCAAAATTCAATGGCATAGGGGGTTTCTGGAAAAGTTAAGACATCAAGCCAAACGGCCACATCCCATTCTGGATGATCCAAACGGGGACGGATAGCGGATAAGCTGGGAACCGTTGCTCCTGTGTACATCACTTCAGCCGGATCATCTAACCCAGTGACTCTAACTTCAAGCGGGCCATTGATGGGATATTTCCCCTGATTTGTATAGTGCTGTATTAATCCCTGCCACTGAGTATAAAACTTATTCAGCACAAGCTGGATATTTGTACGTTGTGTTAATACCGCATAACCATTTGCGGTGACACGTAATGTGGTTGGTTTGACATATAACAGCAGGTTCTTACTCCAACCCCAGATATCTTTTCCATAGTTTTGCAAGGCTGCATGTGTCAGTTGATATTGCATTTCACCAACAAGCGGCGTAATCAGAGGAAAGTTAGCCAGAATATTATCCGCAATATCCGATAAGGTTGATGAAATATTATCGGAAAATGGGTAGTTATAGGGCGCATTAACTTCAACGCTGGAAGCGGGTTTGGTTGGTGCCACACTCCAGACTTTTAGCCACGGTGTCTTGGTAAAAGGAAATAAAATGATTTCGGCCCGACCACTTTTATTCAGAAAATAACTCAAGGTCTGTTTTTTTTCTGTGTTTTCTGGCAGGGCAAATAACTCATCCGCTGGAATATCGGTGAAACTTTGGCAGCGAAGGCGTTGATTTCGACCTGCCTGAAATTGCACTTCTAAAATCAGAGCGCATCCGACATGCGTTAATAGCGGTGCACAATCAGGTTCATTTCGCTCAAAACGTTTAATGGTATATTGCTGGTTTTCTTTATCCCATACAACAGCAGACAGGGATAATATCGTATTACTGAGGGAGCCAAATGTGTGTCCAGGAAGTGGCGTTTCATCAACGGCTTTAATGGCAGTTCCATGCCCGTCTATTGCAAGAACAGCGCCGAGTGTTAAATCACCGGGAGCAGGTGTGGCAGTAAAACCCAAGCCTTGTTCTTCCATTTGGGCCATTAATGTTTCCATTAATACGCCGGGTTGCGCAGTCACTATAGAAAATTGAGCACGATGCTCGATATTAACATGGGTGAAATGCGAGGAAAGATCCATCAATATAATGTGATTTTTGAAACTTTGCCCTGATTCCAATATGAGTGGTGACCAATTATGTGATTGTCCGATGGGTCTTAGTTTATAATTCTCTTTCCATGCCCAATTGACAACGGAAATCACCTCTTCAATAGTTCTAGGTATACAATATGGTATATTGTCGGCGCAAATTTCTCCTGACCAGTTTTTAAAATTAATCATTTTCCAGATTACGTCTTGGGGAAAGTTGGGTAAGTGATATTCTATTTTTGTAATTATCTCATTTTGTAAATAAATATCTTCTTGTTTCAGTTGGTCAGGTGATGGCATGTTTTATTTCCTTCGTTTTTAATTTGTAGGGTGACTTTTTTAATATAAGTTCAACAATATACTCGATAAACTTCAAGTTGCAATTCTCAAGACGACGCGAGGCCTTATATTTCCCCGCTGCGCGGAGAAATATAACCCGCATCTTGACGTTGGATTGGTATATATCTATTTGCTAAGAGCTATTTTCTAAGAGCTATTTGTTAAAAGCTATTTGTTAATAACTATTTTATGGAAATAAAATATATATTCGATAAACTTCAAGTTGCAATCCGCAAGACGACGTGAGGCCTTATATTTCTCTGCTACGCAGGGAAATATAACATGCATCTTGAAGTTAGATTGGTATATAGGATATAAAATAGAATGCCATGATAAATTTTATAATTTATTGAAATAGAGGGTAACATCACCCTTATAAGCCTGAAAATGTGGATGATATAATCATATGATCTTTAATGTGACAGAGGCACTCTCTGACTTTACCCGCCGTTATGTTGAATTATGGCAAGAGAAAACAGGGTTTCCGCCAGCCAGCAGTGAGTTGTATGGCATACCTTCACCCTGTATCGAGCGCACGGGAGAGGGTGTGGTGCATTGGCTTCCACGGTCGTTTTCTGCGCAGGAAAAACTCAGCAAGGTAGAAACTGCACTGGAGATCCGTTTGCAGGACTCCATTCATGATTATTATGTGATGCAGGTTGCGGGTGATATGACGGCCAGTTTTGCCGGACAAAATTTCAGCCTGATTCAGGCATGGAGTGAAGATGATTTTATTCGCTTGCAGGAAAACCTGATTGGTCATCTTGTTACACAGAAGCGGTTAAAGCTCTCGCCTACTGTCTTTATTGGGACGACCGATTCCGATATGGGCTTGATCTCTGTGTGTAATTTGACAGGGCAAGTGATTCTTGAACAGTTTGGTCGCCAGGATCGGAAAATGTTATCCGCAGATTTGGCAAGTTTCCTTTCGGTTATCAATCCTGTTATGTGCAGTTAATTGCAGATATTGGTTAGCTTTTTTGTAAGAGATATCTCACATTTCACGTGAGATATCTCTTCTAATCATAGCGTGAATATTATTTGGTGAAATTATTTTTATGCTATATCAATAATATGCGTAATATTACCTCAATGTGCATTTTTCATATCTCTTACGATGCTGATTCAGTTGCTTGTTTCAAGACGCTGGATCGTAGATCCTTTCACTGTTCCGCAAGGAACCACTGCAAAACAATAACCAGGGAATAAACCCATCGGGAAGATGGTACAAGGATGATTAGGTATAGGCAGGAATGCTAAAAACTATCAGTATAATAAAGGATAACTGACAAGGATGTATTTTGTCAGGGAAATGAGCAGGAAGCACCCCATGTAGCCGGATTGCTATGACAGCCACTCAAGAGGAGAGAGAACCTCTCTCCTCTTACTCATTTGTATTGCCATAACTGTTTATTTCAACTGTTTGCTTTAACTATTGCCGCTATTTTCCTACCGTAACTTTTCCGCTGAAATCATATCAATGATACTCTTACGTCCCAATGACACGGTGGCAGTTTCTGTCATCTGAACAACAGACAAGCATCAGACGAAACATCATGAGTATCGAGAAACAAATTTTACATAAATTACAGCTCATTGAAGCTACCATGAAAATGGTGGGGGTATGGCAAAATTACCCCCCTAAACCAGAAGCCTTTGACAGCACCGAACCTTTTTCCATTGATACCATGTCAGCAGAAGAGTGGCTTCAGTGGGTGTTAATCCCAAGGATGTGCGCCCTGATAGAGCAGGATGCCAGCCTGCCGACGGCATTTTCCATTGCCCCCTATTTTGAAGAGGCTTTTAAAGAAGACGCGGTGCGTTTTTTACCTTTGCTTGAACATTTACGGGCATTAGATAACCTGTTTATGCAGGATGTCTGACATGCTGGAGATCATTTATCAGGATGAACATATTGTTGCGGTCAATAAACCCGCCGGATGGTTGGTTCACCGCAGCTGGCTGGCACGCCATGAAACGGTTTTTGTGATGCAGACATTGCGTGATCAAATTGGGCAGCATGTTTTTCCCGTCCATCGTCTGGACAAACCCACATCGGGCGTTTTGCTGATGGCGCTTTCCAGTGACGTCGCCAGAGCACTTTCGCAACAATTTGAATTCCACGAGATACAAAAAACGTATCACGCTGTTGTGCGGGGTTATGTTGAAGGTGATGATATTATCGACTATGCCCTAATGGAACAGTTGGATAAAATTGCGGATAAATTTGCTGATACAGATCGAGCAGCGCAACCCGCCGTGACTTCTTACCGTTCATTGGCAAACGCAGAGTGTCCGGTTGAGATAGGGCGTTATCCAACATCTCGTTTCAGCCTGTTGGAGCTGATGCCAAAGACCGGTCGTAAACATCAATTGCGGCGGCATATGGCACATATTCGACATCCGATCATTGGGGATACCACGCACGGCGATTTGCGACAAAATCGAGGCGTTGTTAAATATTATCAGACTGGCAGGTTAATGCTGCATGCCAGCCATCTTCAACTCAAGCATCCGGTGACAGGAGAAAACCTTCTTCTGACTGCACGCTGGGATCAATCATGGCAGCATTTGCTTGAACAATTTGGCTGGCAGGGTATTGTGTCTGATCTGGAATGTCTCCCTATTCATGAATGAACGCAGTATCAAACCGATTAAAGAGATCAATATCTATGGCAAAGATTGGTGTTTTCGTTGGTACAGTTTATGGCAATGCATTAGCGGTTGCGGAAGAAGCGCAGCAG
The DNA here is from genome assembly GCF_040081915.1 of Xenorhabdus sp. SGI240. Taxonomy (NCBI): domain Bacteria; kingdom Pseudomonadati; phylum Pseudomonadota; class Gammaproteobacteria; order Enterobacterales; family Morganellaceae; genus Xenorhabdus; species Xenorhabdus sp. SGI240. The sequence goes on along the minus strand of NZ_JBEBMB010000030.1, from coordinate 36,057 downwards.
ATACTTGAGCCGCTGGGGCACGAGGTTGCGGTTTTTGAAGATGCAACCTTAGAACAATGGCAAGAGTATTTGCAACACGTTGTTTTAGTGGTCACTTCGACAACAGGACAAGGCGATCTGCCTGACAATATCCAGCCGCTCTATACAGAATTAAATGATAAGTTGGGTTATCAGCCCGATCTGAGCTATGGCGTGATTGCGTTAGGTGACAGCAGTTACGACACTTTCTGTGGGGGGGGCCGTACTTTTGATGAACTGTTACAGGAACAGGGAGCCAAACGAATCGGTGAGATGTTGCTGATTGATGCGATTGAAGTCGTTGAACCTGAAGTCTTTGCCCAAGACTGGATTAAGACGTGGGGGGCTTTGTTGTAAGAACGTGATCGATGATACCGCTTATGCCTTTATTGGGTTTGAGCATTGGAAAGGATAAGCGGTGTATAACAAACGGACATCATTTACTTACGGGCCAATTTTTCCAAATCGGCTTCAATTTCTGCAATTTTGTTTGCAACGACGTGTTCTAGATGGCGTAAGTCGTCGAGAATTTTGCGTTGTAAATCCACTTCGATCTGATCACGTTTGCAGATCTGATCTAACTCTTCAATAACATAGCGCAGGTTGGTGTTGATCTCTTTGATTTCTTTATAACCTTGGCTTGAGTGTTCGTCAGGGATGGTCTTTAACTGGCGTGGATACTTAAATTTAACGCTTTTGGCAAAGAATTCGCCCTTATCCTTGCGGAAATAAATCTTCAGGATGTCGTTATTCGCTTCCTGACGGAGGCTATAGCGATCAATATCTTCAGGATGTGTGATCCCCAAACTTTTCAAGTTATCGTACATAGCGCGCTACCTAGTTATTAATATTAACAGCCACCCTAATGGGTGGCGCGGTTGTTTTTTATTTAATCAATATTTCTCAGCAGTTCATTAATACCCACTTTGCCACGGGTTTTGGCATCCACCTTTTTCACGATAACAGCGCAATATAGGCTGTAGCTGCCATCTTTTGACGGAAGATTACCGGAGACGACGACAGAACCTGCGGGTACGCGACCATAATGGATTTCGCCGGTTTCACGATCGTAGATTTTGGTGCTCTGGCCGATGTAAACCCCCATTGAGATCACGGAGCCTTCTTCTACGATTACGCCTTCTACAATCTCAGAGCGTGCACCGATAAAGCAGTTGTCTTCAATGATGGTTGGGTTGGCCTGCAATGGCTCCAGGACACCGCCAATGCCAACACCACCGGATAAGTGAACATTTTTACCGACTTGTGCGCAGGAACCGACGGTGGCCCAAGTGTCCACCATTGTGCCTTCATCCACGTAAGCACCGAGGTTGACATAAGACGGCATCAATACGGTATTGCGGGCAATATAAGCCCCCTGGCGGACAGCCGCAGGAGGCACGACCCGGAATCCTTCTTTTTCGAAACGAGCTTGATCATAGTCAGCAAATTTCATCGGTACTTTGTCGAAATAGCGGCTTTCAGCCCCTTCCATCACTTGATTGTCATTAATGCGGAAGGAAAGCAATACCGCTTTTTTCAGCCATTGATGAGTTACCCACTCTCCGTCGATTTTTTCAGCAACCCGCAGTTTGCCACTGTCCAGCATTTGAATAACTTGATTAATGGCATCACGGGTTGCGCTATCAACAGTAGTTGGGGTGATGTTGACGCGGTCTTCAAATGCATTTTCGATAGTCGTTTGTAATTGCTGCATAAGTATGCGGTTCCTAATTTCTGTTAAGAGAATCTTGCTATAGTTTATCTCGTGTGTTGAGAGCCTCTGTCAACCTTTCTGAGAGTTCATCCCTTATTTTTTTATGTAATGCGTTTTGATCTTTATCCGCCAATACAAAAAAGTCTTCCACACGTTCGCCAATAGTCGTAATGCGTGCTCCATGTAAGAAAACCCCCAATTCGGCGAAAATATTACCTACCCGTGCCAATAATCCTGGTTGATCCAATGCGACCAATTCCATGTAAGTACGGCGAGCATTTTTTGTCGGTAAGAAGTTGACTTTGGTAGGGACATTAAAATGGCGCAATTTGGCAGGCAGATTGCGTGCCTTTGGGACGTCAGGATGCGGATCATTCACGACTTTCAATAAGGCACGGCGGATAGGTTCGTGGCGATCAAACGCCAGTGGATGACCGTTAGGATCTAAAACGACAAATGTATCCATCGCCATTTCATCACGATTAGTGAAAATTTGAGCATCATGGACACTTAAATTACGCTTGTCCAATTCCCCAACAACAGCCGCAAAAAGCGAAGGCCGGTCCTGGCACCAAATGAAAATTTCTGTGCCACCGTGAGAAAATGCGGTGCTGATCAAAACCATGGGTTCCGGGGGGAGGTGATGGATTAAATGGCTAGCGTGCCACGCTAATTGGTCGGGGGTATGGCGCAGGAAATAATCTGCATGGCAACGGCTCCAGATGTTGTGCAAGCGCTGTTCGTTAATTTCTTCCTGGCGCAGAAGAGCCAATGCCTGCAAGCGATTGTTATGGATGCGTTCCCGTAAATCAGGGGTGTTTTGGATACCTTGGTGTAATTGGGTCTTAGTGGCGAAATAGAGTTCACGTATCAGGCTCTGTTTCCAGCTATTCCACAGTTTAGCGTTGGTGGCGCAAATATCTGCAACAGTCAGGCAGGCTAAGTAATTAAGGCGATTTTGGTTTTTAACCTGACTGGCAAATTGTTGGATAACCTCAGGATCTTGAATATCCCGCCGTTGTGCGGTCACTGACATCAGCAGATGGTCGCAAACCAGCCATTCCACCAATTCGGCTTCGTGGTTGGTCAGGCCATGCTGTAGTGCGAATGCGAAGGCATCTTTGGCACCGAGTTCAGAATGGTCACCGTTGCGTCCTTTGGCAATATCATGGAAAAACGCCGCCAATCGCAGTAGCTCTGGCTGAGGCAGGTGCGGATAAAGTTCAACACACAGCGGGTGGATCACGCGGTTGTTTTCATCAGCAAAACTTTCCAGTTTTTGCAGTACGCGGATGGTGTGTTCATCAACGGTATAAGCATGAAAAAGGTCAAATTGCATCTGGCCGACAATATGACTCCAAAATGGCATGTAAGCCCCCAGGACACTATGCAGGTGCATCGGGAGTAATGCCCCTGTAACTGCACGGGGGTGGCGCAGAATATCCATGAAAATTTTTCGTGCTTCGGGGAGTTCGCATAACGGCGTAGTCAGGTTTCTGCGGGCATAGCGAAGTTGGCGTAATGTCGTGGAATAGATCCCCTCAATTTCATGATGTTCAGCCATGTGATAAAACATTCTCAATATTGAAATGGGATCGCGGCTAAACAGTGTTTCATCAATGAGATCGATAAGGTTTCCCCGCAATTGAAATTCGGTGTTCAGGAAGCGGGGTTTTTCATTAGGTTGCAGTGCCAAAATGGCTTCATTAAACAGTTGCAGCAGCATGTTATTTAGCTCACTGACACGGCGGGTCATGCGATAGAAATCTTTCATCATTCGCTCGACCGGCTGATTTCTTTCCCCTTCATAGCCGAGTAGTCTGGCGACACTAAACTGGCTTTCGAACAGCAACCGGTTATCGTAACGGGTAACCACCAAATGAAGCGCAAAACGGATACGCCAGAGAAAATTCTGACATTCGTTCAATTCATTGCGTTCTTCTTGGGTCAGGAAACCAAAATTGACCATTTCATCTAAAGAGGTAGCACCAAAATGGCGATGAGCAACCCAAAGTAAGGTATGGATATCGCGCAGGCCACCTGGGCTGCTTTTGATATCTGGCTCCAGATTGTAACTGGTGCTGTGATAGCGTTGATGGCGTTCCTGTTGTTCCGTAATTTTGGCTGCGAAAAATTGAGCGGATGGCCAGAAATCATCACTGAAAATATATTTCTGTAATCGCAAAAATAGCGGCAAATTTCCGCAAATCAGGCGGGATTCAATGAGATTAGTCGCTATAGTGGGGTCGGAAAGCCCTTTTTGCTGACATTCTTCGAATGTCCTGACACTATGACCGACTTCAAGCCGGATATCCCAAAGTAGGGCAATAAACTGGCCAAGACGGGCTGATTGTTCTTCAGTTAATGGCAATTTGCTCAGAATCAATAGGTCAATGTCAGAGAGAGGATGTAATTCGCGGCGACCATAGCCACCTACCGCAATCAGGGAAAAGGAATCGATCGGATCAAATCCCTGTTCCTGCCATAATCGTTTTAAAAGTTGATCAATATAGTCACTGCGGGTGTAAATCAGTGCATCCGGTGAGATCCCTGCCTTGAATGCGTGTTCAAGCCAGAGCTGGAATTCATCAACATGCTGTTTAAGGGCGGGGAATTGCAGATCATCGTGGGAAAACTCCACAGGAGAAAGGGGGGGAACGGGTGCTTGCGCTAAGGAGATATCAACCGGCATATGCAGAAACCTATCGTGAGAAAGCCCATGATGATCAGATTACTGAGAAAATGATAGGTTGAACAGGGATTATTGACAGAGATAAAAGCTCCCGGTGGGTTGAAGATAGCAGGGAGCTTGTTGATTAAATTTAATAAATTGTATTAGCTGGCAATTATGCGTTTTCTAATACTGCCGAGATATGCGCTTCTTCTTCTTGGCGCCATGTCATGATTTCACAACCATTATCGGTAACGACAATAGTGTGCTCATACTGAGCAGACCAACCGCGATCTTTGGTTTTAACTGTCCAGCCATCTTTCATGGAGCGGATACGAAAATCACCCGCGTTGACCATCGGCTCAATGGTGAATGCCATCCCTTTTTGCAATATCACGCCGCCATCATCCGCATCATAATGCAGAACATGAGGTTCTTCGTGGAAGCCTCTGCCGATACCGTGACCGCAGTATTCGCGGACAACAGAATAATCGTGACTTTCGACAAATTGCTGAATTGTCTTGCCGATGGTACGCAGACGGATGCCGGGTTTAACCATTTTCAGGGCAAGATACAAGCTTTCCTGCGTGACGCGACACAGGCGCTCACCTTGAATGGTTGGCTTGCCGACAATAAACATTTTAGAAGTATCACCGTGGAACTCATCTTTGATGACGGTCACGTCGATATTGACGATATCACCTTCTTTCAGCGCCTTATCATCGCTTGGAATGCCGTGGCAAACCACGTCATTGACGGAGATGCACACGGATTTAGGGAAGCCGTGATAGCCCAGACAAGCCGAGATGGCCTGTTGTTTTTCGGTTATGTGCTTGTGGCAGATACGATCAAGTTCACCCGTAGTGACACCCGCCTTAACGTAAGGCTCAATCATTTCCAGAACTTCGGCGGCCAGACGTCCGGCAACCCGCATTTTCTGAATGTCTTCTTCTGTTTTGATAGAAATAGCCATGAAATGGGTCCATTTAAGTCGGAAAATTACCGACTACTTGATATTAATTAAGGAAAGTATTGTCGGTAATGGTATCAGCCCACCGAAGGGATGCCAATATAACCCGAATCAGTCGCCGTAATAAACATAGCTGTAACAAATGTTGGAGTCTGGTGGTGGTTTATGGTATAAAACGCGCCGGTATTCTGTGTCATTGTTTCTGATGTGATGCAATGTACGAAGGATACTAAATAAACTCATTATGTGTAAATAACACACACGGATCGGCACATACACCGGGGTGCTCTTATGCGGTTAGCTCATTTTTACAAATAGCCCGCAGCTAATGAGTCGGTGTCATGGGATCTGTGGAGGCATAACCCCAATTAACTTTATAGAGGTCTAAAATGGCAACTGTTTCCATGCGCGATATGCTGCAAGCGGGCGTTCACTTCGGTCACCAGACTCGTTACTGGAACCCAAAAATGAAACCTTTCATCTTTGGTGCTCGTAACAAAGTTCATATCATCAACCTGGAAAAAACTGTTCCAATGTTCAACGATGCTCTGGCAGAGCTGAACAAAATCGCTTCCCGTAAAGGTAAAATTCTGTTTGTTGGCACCAAGCGTGCTGCTAGCGAAGCCGTAAAAGAAGCAGCACTGAGCTGTGACCAATACTTCGTTAACCACCGTTGGTTGGGTGGTATGCTGACTAACTGGAAAACTGTTCGTCAGTCAATCAAGCGTTTGAAAGATCTGGAAGTTCAGTCTCAGGACGGTACTTTTGAAAAGCTGACTAAAAAAGAAGCGCTGATGCGTTCTCGTGAGCTTATCAAACTGGAAAACAGCCTGGGCGGTATCAAAGACATGGGCGGCCTGCCTGATGCGCTGTTTGTTATCGACGCTGAACACGAACACATTGCTATCAAAGAAGCAAACAACCTGGGTATCCCTGTCTTTTCTATCGTTGATACCAACTCTGATCCAGACGGCGTTAACTTCATCATCCCGGGTAACGACGATGCAATCCGTGCAGTTAAACTGTACCTGACTGCGGCAGCTACCGCTGTTCGTGAAGGTCGTTCTCAAGATCTGGCTGTTCAGGCTGAAGAAGATCTGGTAGACGCTGAATAATAAGGCCTGCTCATTTTGTTTGAGCCCTTATTGACCAGGTATTGAAATATATTGGTTAGGGGGCCTATCAAGGCCCCCTTTACCTATCTGATATAGAACTATTATCTGATATAGAACTTTCCACGCGGAGTATTATCTTCCCGCGAGACACATCGAGGAATAAAACAAATGGCTGACATTACCGCTGCTCTGGTAAAAGAACTGCGTGAGCGTACTGGCGCAGGCATGATGGAATGTAAAAAAGCACTGGTTGAAGCAAATGGTGATATCGAACTGGCTATCGATAACATGCGTAAATCAGGTCAGGCAAAAGCGGCTAAGAAAGCAGGCCGTGTTGCTGCTGAAGGTGTTATTCTGGTTGAAGTTGCGGCTGATGCTAAATTCGCAGCAATCGTTGAACTGAACTGTGAAACTGACTTCGTTGCTAAAGATGCTGGCTTCCTGGCGTTCGGTAAAGAAGTTATTGCTTCTGTTATGGCAGACAAAAACGCTGACATCGACGCACTGAAAGCGAAGTTCGAAGAACAGCGTACTGGCCTGGTCGCGAAAATTGGTGAAAACATCAACATTCGTCGCGTTGCTATTCTGGAAGGTGAAGCGGTGGGTTCTTACCTGCACGGCGCTCGTATCGGTGTTCTGGTTGCGGCTGAAAGTGCCAACGAAGAACTGATCAAACACATCGCAATGCACGTTGCGGCAAGCAAGCCAGAATACGTGAACCCAACTGACGTTCCTGCTGACGTTGTTGAGCGTGAGCACCAGATCCAGCTGGATATCGCTATGCAGTCTGGTAAGCCTCGCGAAATCGCAGAGAAAATGGTTTCTGGCCGTATGAACAAATTTACCGGCGAAATCTCTCTGACTGGTCAGAACTTCGTGATGGACCCAAGCAAATCTGTTGGCGATCTGCTGAAAGAAAACAATGCTAAGGTTATCAACTTCATCCGCTTCGAAGTTGGTGAAGGTATTGAGAAAGTTGAAGCTGATTTCGCCGCAGAAGTTGCTGCAATGAGCAAACAGTCTTAATTTTCTTGAACGGAGCCGCCGATTGGCGGTTCTGTTTTATCTCATGATGAATTTTTACATCTGGGCTTTATCGCGTGGGTGTGTAGTAGTTGAGTCAATCTTAATAAATCCCCAATATCCTTATCTGCTTAGGACTGAACACCATGGCAACCAATGCAAAACCCGTATATCAGAAAATCCTGCTTAAGCTCAGTGGAGAAGCCCTGCAAGGCACAGAAGGTTTTGGTATCGACGCCAGTGTCTTAGACCGCATGGCTCAGGAAATCAAAGAACTGGTTGAGCTGGGTATTCAGGTCGGTGTCGTTATTGGAGGAGGTAACCTGTTTCGTGGTGCCGGTTTGGCAGAAGCAGGAATGAACCGTGTCGTAGGCGACCACATGGGCATGTTGGCGACTGTGATGAATGGTCTGGCAATGCGTGATGCTTTGCACCGCGCCTATGTGAACGCTCGTCTGATGTCTGCCATCCCATTAAATGGCGTGTGTGACAATTATAGCTGGGCTGAGGCGATAAGCTTACTGCGCCACGGTCGTGTTGTTATTTTCTCTGCGGGTACTGGCAACCCGTTCTTCACAACAGATTCCGCTGCCTGTTTGCGTGGCATTGAAATCGAAGCGGATGTTGTGTTAAAAGCAACCAAAGTTGATGGCGTTTATTCTGCTGATCCTGCAAAAAATCCTGAAGCCGTTCTCTACAATAAGCTCACTTATCAGGAAGTATTGGAGCGTGAATTGAAAGTGATGGATCTGGCGGCCTTTACGCTGGCTCGTGACCATAATCTGCCAATTCGTGTCTTTAATATGAACAAACCAGGCGCACTTCGTCGTGTTGTGATGGGAGAAAGTGAAGGTACGTTGATTTCTCACGGCTGATTTTTCACAGTTCGTGCTCAGAGACATTGGTGAAATTTGACGGTATGATCAGCGTCCTGATGCGCCAAATTTAATGACACCGGGTCACATATGTCGTAGCGTATTCAGTTCACTTATTGATGACTTACGCAGTGTGGCCTAAAAAAATAACCATCTCCCAAGGGTTTGTAACGTGATTAATGAAATCAAGAAAGACGCACAAGACCGCATGGAAAAAAGCGTCGAAGCACTGAAAAATCAAATTAGCAAGGTTCGTACTGGCCGTGCTTCTCCTAGCCTGTTGGATGGCATCAGCGTTGAATATTATGGCGCGGCGACTCCACTGCGTCAGATTGCAAACGTCGTTGCAGAAGATGTCCGCACTTTGGCGATCACGGTATTTGATCGCTCTATGTCTGCGGCGGTTGAAAAAGCTATCATGGCTTCTGACCTGGGCCTGAATCCCTCTTCTGCCGGAGCCATTATCCGTGTTCCATTGCCACCACTGACAGAAGAACGCCGTAAGGATCTTATTAAAGTCGTTCGTGGGGAAGCGGAACAGGGCCGTGTCTCCATCCGTAACATTCGCCGTGATGCGAACGATAAGGTCAAAACACTGCTGAAAGACAAAGAAATCAGTGAAGATGAAGAACGTCGTTCACAAGATGAAATTCAGAAACTGACTGACAGCTTCATTAAGAAAATTGATGAAGCGTTGGCAAATAAAGAAACTGAGTTGATGGATTTCTAATTGCCGTTTTACGCATACAACGCCGCAACTCTTGCGGCGTTGTTCTTTTACACTTCGTATCACATTTCTTTCTCAAGCGATGGACATAGCGATCTGCACCGCTCAAACTATGACAGATTTTCTGTTACGATTTTCCATTGCAATTTTATATCAGTAGCATACTTAGAGTATTAAAATGAAACGGTTAACTATTCTTGGCTCAACGGGTTCGATTGGGAAAAGTACGCTTTCTGTTGTCCGCCATAACCCGGAGAAATTCAGTGTCATCGCACTGGTTGCCGGGAAAAATATTGCAGTCATGGCACAGCAATGTTTGGAATTCCACCCTCAATATGCCGCAATGGCCGATGAACCGTCAGCAAAAGCGTTGCGTCAGTTATTACAGGCGCAGGGAAGCCAAACCGAAGTGCTGTCCGGTAAACAGGCTATTTGTGATTTAGCGGCATTGGATAACGTCGATCAAGTCATGTCAGCCATCGTTGGCGTCGCAGGTTTATTGCCGACGTTGGCGGCTATCCGCAAGGGCAAACAAGTTCTGCTGGCTAACAAAGAATCGTTGATTACCAGTGGCCGTCTGTTTATGGAGGCGGTTGTCCAATACAAAGCGCAATTGCTGCCAATTGATAGCGAACATAATGCTATTTTCCAAAGTCTGCCGGAGGGGGTTCAGCACAATCCCGGCAAGGCAAATCTAAAAGAACACGGTATTTCCAGCATTATCCTGACGGGATCGGGCGGGCCGTTCCGCAAGACGCCTTTGGTGAATCTGCCCGATGTGACGCCGGATGAAGCGTGTGCGCATCCTATCTGGTCAATGGGCCGTAAAATTTCGGTGGATTCTGCCACGATGATGAACAAGGGATTGGAATATATCGAAGCGCGTTACCTGTTCAATGCATCCGCAGATGAAATGGAAGTAGTATTGCATCCCCAATCGGTCATTCATTCGATGGTTCGTTATCAGGATGGCAGCATCATCGCACAATTGGGAACACAGGACATGTGTACTCCAATTGCCTATGCGATGGCTTATCCTAATCGTATTCCATCCGGGGCAAAGCCACTGGATTTTACCGAATTGAGTTTGCTCACTTTTGAATCTCTGGATTATCAGCGTTATCCTTGTTTGAAACTGGCGATTGAGGCTTGTCACCGGGGGCAGGCGGCAACAACGGCGTTAAATGCAGCAAATGAAGAAACCGTTGATGTTTTTTTGCAAGGTGGGATCCGTTTCACCGATATTGCGACAATCAATCGGTTGGTCGTTGAAAAAGTAAATTTATCTGAACCGCAAAGTATCGAAGAGGTCTTAGAAATCGATAACATAGCCAGGGCCTTAGCGCGAGAAGCCATAAGCACTTTTGCCAAATAGCCAGTTTTATTAATAAGTATAGGTTTGCGTTTTGGCAAATGATATAGTTCGCGGGTAAATTACAGTTGCTATAATAGCCATTTCAATCATCTGGTGCTTGCATTCTAATCATAGATAAGCACAGGTTAAAGGCTTTCATTCAGTCGTGCCTGAAATAGCCGTGCTATCCGTGCTAATTGTTGACACGGAATACGGCCTTTCATGTTTAGAAGTGATTGAGTTTACCAAAAAGTCAGCTTAGTTATTTAAGGATTATTTTGAGTGATATCTCCCTGTGATAATGACTCATTGCCAACGTTACCCAGACATGTCGCCATCATTATGGATGGTAACGGTCGCTGGGCAAAAAAACGGGGCAAATTAAGAGTCTTTGGCCACCGTGCAGGAATTAAAGCCGTACGAAGTGCCGTGAGTTTTTCAGTGAAAAATAATATTAATTCACTGACGCTATATGCTTTTAGCAGCGAAAACTGGAATCGCCCACAGCAGGAAGTCAGTTCATTGATGGAGCTGTTTGTTTTTGCTCTCGATAATGAAGTAAAGAGCCTGCATAAACACAATGTGAAATTGTCTGTGATTGGTGATATCAGTCGTTTTAGCTTACGGTTGCAGGAGCGTATCCGCCGTTCTGTTGAATTGACAGCGGGCAATACCGGATTACAGCTTAATATTGCTGCTAACTATGGTGGTCGTTGGGATCTGGTTCAGAGTTTTAAACAAATTGCGGAAAAGATTGAAGCCAATGAATTATCTCCCGAAGAGATTACCGAAACTACAGTTGATAATTTCATCAATTTAAGTCAGCAGCCTGAAGTGGATCTGGTGATTAGGACTGGCGGCGAACATCGTATCAGTAATTTCCTGCTCTGGCAGATCGCTTATGCAGAATTGTATTTTACCGATATACTTTGGCCTGATTTTGATGAAACTATTTTTGAAGGTGCGATTAATGCCTTTGTCAAACGAGAACGCCGATTTGGCGGAACGCAAGACGATGCCGAAGTGGGATCATAGGAGGATAACTTGCTGAAGTACCGTCTTTTAACTACGTTGATATTGATTCCACTTGTTATTGTAGCGCTGTTTTTCCTCTCCCCGGCAGGGTTTGGGTTGGTTGTGATTGCTGTTTCAGCACTTGCTGCATGGGAATGGGGGCAATTTGCAGGTCTTTTCACTCCAGTTAAGCGTATTACGCTGGCTGTGTTATTTGCTGTCGGGCTATTGGCCTTGCAGTACTCTTTGTCGGATTTTTCTCACCTTATTGAGAAACCACAAATTGTATACCTATTGTGGGCTGGCATGCTTTGGTGGGTGGTCGCCATTTTATTGGTGGTGACTTATCCGGCTTCTGCTTCCATCTGGAAATCGTCGGTTGCCTTGCGTCTGCTATTCGGGGTTATGACTATTGTGCCATTTTATTGTGGGATGATGGTACTGCGTACCCAGAGCTATGAAAATAATCCTTATGATGGCGCATGGTGGTTGCTGTACGTCATGCTGTTGGTATGGGCTGCCGATTCAGGCGCTTATCTTTTTGGCCGTACTATGGGTAAACATAAAATGGCCCCAAAAGTATCCCCAGGTAAAACGCTTGAGGGGTTGGTTGGTGGGTTATTAACGGCTGCACTGATTTCGTGGTTGTTCGGCAAATTTGCCCCTGTCCCCGCGATGCCAGAACATTTGTTGCTGATTTCTACGGTAGTGGTGGTTGCCTCGGTCTTTGGTGATCTGGCTGAAAGTATGTTCAAGCGGGAATCTGGGATCAAAGACAGTAGTCAATTGATTCCGGGGCACGGCGGTGTCATGGACAGGGTTGATAGTCTGACTGCGGCAGTTCCCGTGTTTGCTGGGCTGGTTATGTTAATTTCTTCTGGATTTACTCTCTGAAGGTACGTCATGGATATTCTCTGGAATCTGGCTGCATTTATTGTTGCTTTGGGTGTTCTCATCACCGTGCATGAGTTTGGTCATTTTTGGGTTGCCAGACGGTGCGGTATCTACGTTGAACGCTTTTCCATCGGATTTGGTAAGGTGCTTTGGCGTCGTACAGATAAACAGGGAACCGAATACGTTATCGCTCTTATCCCCCTTGGGGGATATGTCAAAATGCTCGACGAGCGGGTAGGGGAAGTTGCTCCCGAACGTCGTCATATGGCATTCAATAACAAAACTATTGGCCAGCGCGCGGCAGTTATCAGCGCTGGGCCAATCGCAAACTTCATTCTGGCGGTGATCGCTTATTGGCTGGTTTTTGTGATTGGCGTGCCATCTGTGCGCCCGGTAGTGTTGGATATTAAGCCAAACTCGATTGCTGCACAGGCAAATATTTTGCCTGGAATGGAACTAAAAGCCGTTAATGGTATCGAAACTCCTGATTGGAACTCAGTACGTCTTGCCATGATAGGTAAAGTGGGGGCGACATCGGTCACTATGGATGTTTTGCCGCTGAATGCGCTTGATGGTGTTCAAAAGACACTAGATTTGAGCAAGTGGGCTTTCGATCCATCTAAACAGGATGTTCTGCTATCTTTGGGAATTATGCCTGTTGTACCTCGACTGAGTTCGCAAGTGGAAAAAGTTTATCCTGCTTCAGCCGCTGAAAAAGCGGGTTTACAAAGTGGGGATAGGATCGTTAAAGTCAACGATCAAGATGTAGATGTATGGCACACTTTTTCATCTGTTGTCAGGAAGAATCCTAATACTCCTCTAAAATTGGACGTTGCGAGAGCGGGGGGAATGATCTCCTTGTCCCTGACTCCTGAAGTCAGAAAATTATCCAATGGCCGTGAAGAGGGGTTTGCTGGCACCGAACTGAAAATCATTCCATTGGCGGATGAATACAAGGTTATTCAGCAATATGGACCTTTTTCTGCCATTTATGAGGCAGGAGACAAGACTTGGCAGTTAATGAAGCTGACGGTCAATATGATCGGCAAATTGATTGTGGGTGACTTAAAACTGAATAACCTGAGTGGGCCGATTTCCATTGCCAAAGGCGCAGGAGTATCGGCTGATTCTGGCTTGGTGTATTATTTAATGTTTTTGGCGCTGATTAGCGTCAATCTTGGGATCATTAATTTGTTTCCATTACCTGTACTAGATGGTGGACACTTGCTTTTCCTTGCTATCGAAAAGATTAAGGGGGGGCCAGTCTCCGAGCGTGTACAAGACTTCAGTTATCGCATTGGTGCTATATTACTGGTGTTATTAATGGGGCTTGCACTTTTCAATGATTTCTCCCGCTTTTAAGGTGGGAGACCGGTTAGGAAAACGCATAACAACGATGGCGATGAAAAAGTTGCTCATAGCGTCGCTGCTGTTCGGCAGCGCCACTGCATACAGTTCAGACGGATTCGTAGTTCGGGACATTCACTTTGACGGTCTTCAACGCGTCACCGTTGGTGCAGCATTACTGAACATGCCAGTTCGGGTGGGTGATACGGTTAGTGATGAAGATATTAGCCGCACGATTCATTCACTGTTCGCAACTGGAAACTTTGAAGATGTTCGTGTCTTACGTGATGGCAATTCACTTGTTGTTCAGGTAAAAGAACGGCCAACCATCGCAAGTATTACTTTCACCGGCAACAAATCGGTGAAAGATGACATGCTCAAGCAAAACCTTGAAGCCTCTCGCGTTCGTGTTGGTGAAGCCCTTGACCGCACTATGCTGTCCAATATTGAGAAGGGGCTGGAAGATTTCTATTACAGTGTTGGTAAATACAACGCGACAGTAAAAGCCGTTGTCACACCACTGCCCCGCAACCGTATTGATTTGAAGCTCGTTTTCTCTGAAGGGGTTTCTGCCAAGATCCAACAAATTAATATTGTTGGTAATAAAGCCTTCTCAACCAATGAATTGCTTAACCAGTTCCAACTTAGGGATGATGTTCCCTGGTGGAACATGATGGCTGACCAAAAATACCAGAAACAAAAATTGGCAGGTGATCTTGAAACCTTGCGTAGTTTCTATCTTGATCGAGGCTATGCGCGTTTCAATATTGACTCGACTCAAGTTAACCTGACGCCAGATAAGAAAGGTATTTATGTCACTGTCAATATCACCGAAGGCGATCAGTATAAAATCGCTGGGGTTGATTTGAATGGTAATTTGGCGGGTTACCAGTCCCAAGTCGAAGAATTGACTAAAATTGAACCAGGTTCGCTGTATAATGGTGCAGAAGTAACCAAGATGGAAACCGCCATCAAAAACCTGCTTGGTCGCCACGGTTATGCTTATCCTCGCGTAATGACACAACCTGAAATCAACGATTCCGATAAGACGGTTAAGCTGCATGTGAATGTTGATTCTGGCAATCGCTTCTATGTGCGTAAAATCCGTTTTTCAGGCAATGATGTGAGTAAAGATTCTGTATTACGCCGTGAAATGCGTCAGATGGAAGGCTCTTGGCTGGGGAGTGATTTGGTTGAGCAGGGTAAAGAACGCCTCAATCGATTAGGGTATTTTGACTCTGTTGATGTGGAAACGGAACGCGTACCAGGCAGTCCAGATCAGGTTGACGTGGTTTACAAAGTCAAAGAGCGCAATACGGGTTCTATGAACTTTGGTGTTAGTTTCGGCACGGAAAGTGGCATGGGTTTCCAGGTTGGACTCCAACAGGCCAACTGGCTGGGAACAGGCAACGCCGTGAGCATCAACGCCAGTAAAAATGACTATTCAACATCGGCTGATGTATCGATGACTAACCCTTACTTCACCGTCGATGGTGTCAGTTTGGGGGGGCGTCTGTTCTATAACGATTTCCGCGCCAATGATGCTGATCTTTCGAATTATACCAATAAAGCATACGGTACTGAGGGAACGCTCGGCTTCCCATTGAATGAAAATAACGGCCTGTCGTTTAGACTGGGTTATATCCATAACTCTCTGTCTAATATGCGACCACAGAGCGCGATGTGGCGTTATTGGAATAAAATGGGTAAACATCCCAATTTTAAAGATAAGGCGAATTTTGATTCTAATGACTTCACCGTCACAATAGGATGGGTTTACAACAATCTTGACCGTGGTTTCTTCCCGACATCTGGCCTGAAATCCTCTCTGGATACGAAAGTGACCATTCCTGGTTCCGACAACCAGTTCTATAAAATCACTTGGAACTCAGCCGCTTATTATCCATTAGATGATAATCACGCATGGGTACTGATGGGGCGTACACGACTGGGATATGGTGGCGGTTTTGGTGGCAAGGAAATGCCATTCTATGAGAACTTTTATGCCGGTGGTTCCAGCAGTGTTCGTGGCTTCCGGTCGAATAATATTGGCCCGAAAGCGGTTTATTTAGATGAACAAAGTGGTAAACCAAATAGCCCATCCCGTGATGCCGTGGGGGGTAACGCGACGGCGGTTGCGAGTTTCGAACTGATTACCCCGACACCGTTCCTGGATGCTAAATATGCTAACTCCCTGCGGACTTCGCTATTTGTGGACGCGGGAACTGTGTGGGATACCAATTGGGATAAGACTGACGCTGGGATGCCGGACTACAGTAAGCCAAATAACATCCGTGTTTCGGCCGGTATTGCTCTGCAATGGATATCACCATTAGGACCACTGAGCTTCTCTTATGCACAGCCAATTAAGGAATATTCCGGTGATAGAGCGGAACAGTTCCAGTTCAATATTGGCGGAGTTTGGTAATTTTTAATCATTTTTGGTAAAAATCGCCCTATTATTAATATGTAAAAATAGCGTAGGTCAAAGGAGTTTATAGTGAAGAAAATATTGTGTGCAGCAGGTTTGGGGATAGCATTAGCATTTTCTGCGGGTGCGCAGGCGGCAGATAAAATTGCTTTAGTGAACGTAGCTGAAGTTTTTCAACAGTTACCTGCCCGTGAAGCTGTGGCAAAACAGTTGGAAAACGAATTTAAAGGCCGCGCAACTGAATTACAGCGTATGGAATCTGAGTTGCAAACTAAAATCCAAAAATTACAGCGTGATGGCTCAACCATGAAGGCCAGTGAACGCGAAAAATTGGAAAAAGAAGTGATGGCGAAACGTGATGACTTTGCTCAGAAAGCGCAAAGTTTTGAAAACGACAACCGCCGTCGTCAGATGGAAGAACGCGGTAAAATTCTGAACCGTATTCAGGATGCAGTCAAAGTGGTTGCAGGCAAAGAAGGTTACGATCTGGTTCTGGATGCGAATACCGTGGTGTATTCTACGTCAGGTAAAGATATCACTGTAGAAGTACTGAAACAGGTTAAGTAAGTAGATGGTTTCAATTCGATTGGCTGATCTCGCTCAGCAGTTGAATGCGCAATTGCATGGTGATGGCGATATCGTCATCACCGGTATTGCGCCGATGTATTCAGCAAATAACGAGCAAATTACATTTTTATCCGACAGTCGTTATACTGACAAACTTGCTACCTGTCAGGCTGCGGCCGTTGTGCTGCGTGAAGCAGATCTCCCTCACTGCAAAGTTGCCGCGTTGGTTGTTAATGATCCTTACCTTGCCTATGCCCGTATGGCGCAACTTATGGATACGACACCGAAACCGGCACAGGATATCCACCCATCAGCAGTTATTTCCCCTGAGGGGGTACTGGGCAAAAATGTGGCGATTGGTGCCAATGCGGTTATCGAATCCGGCGTTATGCTTGGTGATAACGTTATTGTTGGTGCCGGTTGTTTTATTGGAAAAAATGCGCGGATTGGTGCAGGAACCTGTCTTTGGGCCAATGTATCGGTATACCACAATGTTGAAATTGGTGAGTCGTGTTTGATCCAGTCAGGGACTGTTATCGGTTCTGATGGTTTTGGTTATGCCAATGAGCGCGGAAATTGGGTTAAAATTCCACAGTTAGGCACAGTGATCATCGGAAATCGCGTTGAAATCGGCGCTTGTACGACAATTGATCGCGGCGCATTGGATAACACAGTCATCGGTAATGGTGTTATCATAGACAACCAATGTCAGATTGCCCACAACGTGACAATTGGAGACAACACCGCAGTAGCGGGTGGCGTCGTTATGGCGGGCAGTTTGAAAATGGGCCGTTACTGTATGATTGGTGGAGCCAGTGCCATCAATGGGCACATGGAAATCTGTGATAAAGTGACCGTGACGGGTATGAGCATGGTGATACGTCCAATCACAGAGCCGGGTGTATACTCGTCGGGGCTTCCGTTACAACCGAACAAAGTTTGGCGCAAGACGGCCGCTTTAATCATGAGCATCAATGAGATGAATAAGCGCTTGAAGTCAGTTGAACGCCAACTGGAAGGTGAAAACGAATAATCATACCCGCATCTTGGATAGACATTTTTGATTAAACGTTTTTAATTAGCATTTTTGGTTGTGCTTTTGATTTTTGCGGCCTGCCTGATAGCTCTGAATTTGGAGTTAACGCAGGCCGTGTCGTTAATATTATGATTTTTATATGACAGGAAGAGTATTTAGATGAGTGATAATCATACTCTGCAAATTGAAGAGATTTTAGATTTACTGCCTCACCGCTACCCATTTTTGTTGGTAGACCGCGTCTTGGATTTTGAGAAAGGTAAATTTTTGCGCGCAGTCAAGAATGTATCATTTAATGAACCATTCTTTCAGGGACACTTCCCGGGTAAACCCATTTTTCCTGGTGTTTTGATCCTCGAAGCAATGGCTCAAGCTACCGGTATTTTGGCGTTCAAAAGTGTTGGATCACTGGCGCCAGGTGAATTGTATTACTTTGCAGCGATTGATGGCGCTCGCTTCAAGCGTCCGGTTCTGCCAGGCGATCAAATGATCATGGAAGTAGAATTTATTAAAGAACGTCGCGGTGTTGCGCGTTTCAGGGGCGTAGCGAAAGTCGATGGAGAAGTGGCTTGCGAAGCTGAAATGATGTGTGCTCGCCGTCGTGAGGCTTAATCCATGATTGATAAGACCGCGATTATCCATCCCTCTTCTATTATTGAAGAGGGTGCTGTTATTGGCGCCAATGTCCGCATTGGCCCATTTTGTTATATCGGTGCCCACGTTGAGATTGGTGAAGGGACTGAATTAAAATCCCATATTGTGGTTAATGGGATAACTAAAATTGGTCGTGATAACCAGATTTATCAATTTGCCTCTATTGGGGAGGTCAATCAGGATCTCAAATATCAGGGTGAACCAACCCGTGTTGAAATTGGTGACCGTAATCGCATTCGTGAAAGTGTTTCTATCCACAGAGGCACTGTGCAGGGTGGGGGCGTGACTAAAGTTGGCAGTGACAATCTGCTGATGATCAACGCCCATATCGCCCATGACTGTATCATTGGTGATCGTTGTATTATTGCGAACAACGGTACATTGGGCGGGCATGTTATTCTGGGTGATCATGTCATTATTGGTGGTATGACGGCGGTGCATCAATTCTGTCAAATTGGTTCCCACGTGATGATTGGTGGCTGTTCCGGCGTTGCTCAGGATATTCCTCCTTACATCATCGCACAGGGAAACCATGCAACCCCTTTCGGATTGAATATCGAAGGCCTGAAACGCCGTGGGTTTGACAAAGAATCTCTGCATGCCATTCGTAATGCCTATAAGACGCTTTATCGCAGCGGAAAAACATTGGAAGAAGCCAGAAAAGAGATTGATCTCCAAGCGGAAAACAGCCTGCATGTGAAAGTATTCAGTGATTTTCTGGAACATTCCGCAAAATCCAGCCGTGGCATCATTCGTTAATAAGTAGATGAAGGATACTCCTTTGACTACCTTTTCTTCTGTTGATAATCAGCGCCCACTGATAATTGGTTTGGTCGCCGGAGAAACTTCCGGTGATATCCTTGGGGCAGGGCTGATACGTGCATTGAAAGCAAAAATTCCGCACGCCCGTTTTGTGGGTGTTGCTGGTCCTCTTATGCAGGCAGAAGGTTGTGAAGCCTGGTATGAGATGGAAGAGCTGGCCGTCATGGGGATCGTCGAAGTGCTGGGACGTTTGCCCCGTTTGCTGAAAATACGCAAAGACTTAACCGCCCGTTTTACCGCGTTGAAACCTGATGTGTTTATTGGCATTGATGCGCCTGACTTCAACATTACTTTGGAAGGCAGGCTTAAACAGCAGGGAATTAAAACGATCCATTACGTTAGCCCATCGGTATGGGCGTGGCGTCAGAAACGCGTGTTTAAAATGGGGCGGGCAACGGATTTGGTATTGGCGTTTTTACCTTTTGAAAAAGCCTTTTACGATCGGTTTAACGTTCCGTGCCGATTTATCGGGCACACAATGGCAGATGCGATGCCCTTGCAACCCGATAAAGCCGCCGCCAGAAAAATTCTGGGTATCCCATTGGCTGCTCACTGTCTGGCAATATTGCCGGGGAGTCGTCATGCTGAAGTCGAGATGCTCAGTGCTGACTTCTTAAAAACCGCCCAATTATTACGGGAAGAATATCCCGACTTGCATGTATTGGTTCCGTTGGTTAATGCCAAACGGCGTGAACAGTTTCAGCGCATTAAAAACGAGATAGCACCGGATTTGCTGATCCATTTATTGGATGGCAAAGCGCGTGAAGCCATGATTGCCAGTGATGCCACTTTACTGGCATCCGGGACGGCTGCACTGGAATGTATGCTGGCCAAATGCCCAATGGTAGTGGGCTATAGAATGAAACCTTTTACATTTTGGCTGGCAAAACGCTTGGTGAAAACACCGTATGTTTCTTTGCCTAACTTACTGGCAGGAAAAGAATTAGTCAAAGAACTGCTACAGGATGAATGCGAACCACAAGCGTTGTCAGAGGCATTGTTACCTCTTGTGCAAGGTGGTGCGGATGTGGAAGCGTTGCAACAAACGTTCTTGCATTTGCATAAAAGCATTCGCTGTGATGCCGATGAACAGGCTGCGCAAGCCGTTCTGGAATTAGCGAGAAGATAATGGATTTTGTTTATCCACAGGCGAATTTGATTGCCGGTGTTGATGAAGTTGGGCGTGGCCCACTGGTAGGGGCTGTCGTGACTGCGGCGGTTATTCTTGATCCGCTCAAACCGATTGCAGGCTTAATGGATTCCAAGAAACTCACGGAAAAACGCCGTGAGGCACTGTATTGGGAAATAAAAGAAAAAGCTTTATGTTGGAGCCTCGGTCGCGCAGAGCCGGAAGAGATCGACCAGCTTAACATCCTCCACGCCACAATGCTGGCTATGCAAAGAGCCGTTGCCGGGTTGGCACTCATACCGGATTATGTTCTGATTGATGGCAACCGCTGTCCGGTGTTATCCATGCCAGCTCAGGCTGTCATTAAGGGCGATAATCTGGTTGCAGAAATCAGTGCTGCCTCTATTCTTGCCAAAGTCACACGTGACAGAGAAATGGCAGAGCTGGATAAACAGTTCCCTGACTATGGCTTTGCGAAACATAAAGGTTATCCAACCGCCCTGCATCTGGAAAAACTGGCTTCTTTGGGCGCTACGGAGCACCATCGTAAAAGTTTTGCGCCCGTTAAACGGGTGCTAGGTCTTATATAAAATCTGGGATAAGTATCTGGGCAGATTATGACAGAACCACGTTTTGTACACTTACGTGTTCACAGTGATTATTCAATGATTGATGGCTTGGCTAAGACCGGCCCATTGGTGAAAAAAATCGCCAAATTGGGGATGCCAGCTTTTGCGATCACGGATTTTACCAACTTGTGTGGATTGGTGAAATTCTATGGCAGTGCCCACGGTGCCGGTATCAAGCCAATTATTGGTGCAGATTTTTATGTGGAAAGTGATTTGCTGGGGGATGAATATGCCCATCTGACGATCCTTGCTCGTAATAATGAAGGTTACCAAAATCTGACTTTGCTGATTTCTGAGGCTTACCAAAAAGGTTATGGTGCGATTGGGCCGACTCTCCAGCGGGAATGGCTGGTGAAATACAAAACAGGGTTGATCCTGTTGTCGGGAGGGCGCATGGGGGATGTGGGTAAATTCCTGCTGCGTGGCAATCGTGCGATGGTGGAGCAATGCCTCGATTTTTATCAGGAGCATTTCCCTGACAGTTATTACCTTGAGCTGATCCGTACCGGACGTCAGGATGAAGAAAACTATCTTCATGCGGCTGTGGCGCTGGCGTCAGAAAAAAATCTTCCTGTTGTGGCAACCAACGACGTTTGTTTTCTTGAAAGCGAAGACTTCGAAGCCCACGATATTCGGGTTGCTATCCACGATGGTTATACACTGTCTGATCCGAAACGGCCTAAAAATTACAGCCCTCAGCAATATCTACGCAGTGAACAGGAGATGTGCGAGCTTTTCTCAGACATTCCTGAAGCGCTACAAAATAGCGTAGAAATTGCTAAACGCTGTAATGTCACGATCCGTCTTGGTGAGTATTTCCTGCCCCAATTTCCGACGGGAGAAATGAGCACAGAAGACTTTCTCATTGAAAAATCCAGGCAAGGATTGGAAGAGCGTCTGGAATTTCTCTATCCCGACCCAGAAGTCAGGGGGCAAAAACGGCCAGAATATGATGAGCGTCTGGATATTGAGCTGAACGTTATCAATCAGATGGGATTTCCTGGCTACTTCCTGATCGTAATGGAATTTATCCAGTGGTCGAAAGACAACGGTGTTCCCGTTGGTCCAGGACGAGGTTCTGGTGCCGGCTCCCTTGTGGCTTATGCGTTAAAAATTACCGACCTCGATCCGCTAGGATTCGATCTGCTGTTTGAACGTTTCCTTAACCCTGAACGTATTTCCATGCCAGATTTTGACATCGATTTCTGTATGGAAAAACGTGATCAGG
This sequence comes from Xenorhabdus sp. SGI240, assembly GCF_040081915.1. Lineage (NCBI taxonomy): Bacteria > Pseudomonadati > Pseudomonadota > Gammaproteobacteria > Enterobacterales > Morganellaceae > Xenorhabdus > Xenorhabdus sp. SGI240. The sequence goes on along the minus strand of NZ_JBEBMB010000030.1, from coordinate 13,839 downwards.
TTATCGATCACGTTGCAGATATGTACGGACGAGATGCCGTATCGCAGATCATCACTTTTGGTACGATGGCGGCGAAAGCGGTTATCCGTGATGTTGGGCGTGTACTTGGACACCCCTATGGATTTGTGGATCGAATATCGAAACTGGTGCCTCCTGACCCGGGTATGACACTGGAAAAAGCGTTTGCTGCCGAACCCCAGTTACCTGAAATTTACGAAGCGGATGAAGAGGTTAAAGCGCTGATAGACATGGCGCGTAAACTGGAAGGTGTCACTCGTAATGCAGGTAAGCATGCCGGTGGTGTTGTTATTGCACCAACCAAAATTACTGATTTTGCGCCAATTTACTGTGATCCAGAAGGGCAAAACCCGGTTACCCAGTTTGACAAAAATGATGTGGAATATGCAGGTCTGGTTAAGTTTGACTTCCTTGGCCTGAGAACCCTGACCATCATCAACTGGGCGCTTGAGATGGTGAATGCACATCGTGCCAGGCAAGGGCTGGAGCCGATTGATATCGCCGCTATTCCGCTGGATGATAAGAAAAGTTTCGATATGCTGCAACGCTCTGAAACCACAGCCGTGTTCCAGCTTGAATCTCGCGGAATGAAGGACTTAATCAAACGTCTGCGCCCTGACTGTTTTGAAGACATGATCGCATTAGTGGCGCTGTTCCGTCCCGGGCCGTTGCAATCAGGCATGGTAGATAACTTTATCGACCGTAAACATGGACGGGAAGCGCTCTCCTATCCTGATGTGGAATGGCAGCACGAATCCTTAAAACCTGTATTGGAGCCAACTTACGGTATCATTCTGTATCAGGAACAGGTGATGCAAATTGCGCAGGTTTTAGCCGGTTATACCCTGGGCGGGGCAGATATGTTGCGCCGTGCGATGGGTAAGAAAAAACCAGAAGAGATGGCTAAACAGCGGTCGGTATTTGAAGAGGGAGCGTTAAAACAGGGCGTGGATGGTACGCTCGCCATGAAAATATTCGATTTGGTGGAGAAATTCGCGGGTTATGGCTTTAACAAATCTCACTCCGCAGCTTATGCACTGGTTTCCTACCAAACGTTATGGTTGAAAGCGCACTATCCGGCAGAATTTATGGCTGCCGTGATGACAGCGGATATGGATAACACCGAAAAAGTCGTTGGGCTGGTGGATGAGTGCTGGCGCATGAGGCTGAAAGTTCTTCCTCCTGATATAAATAGCGGCTTGTATCATTTCCATGTCAATAATGACGGAGAAATTGTTTACGGCATTGGCGCGATTAAAGGCGTGGGGGAAGGGCCGATTGAAGCGATGCTCGAAGCCCGACAGAAAGGGGGGCATTTCAAAGAGCTATTCGACCTGTGTGCACGTGTTGATATCAAAAAAATAAACCGTCGTGTGATGGAAAAACTGATCATGTCCGGTGCTTTTGATCGGTTGGGACCACATCGTGCAGCACTGATGTCTTCCCTGGAAGGAGCACTGAAAGCAGCGGATCAACATGCCAAAGCCGAAGCCACGGGTCAAACAGACATGTTTGGTGTGTTGGCTGAAGAGCCAGAACAAGTTGAGCGTTCCTATGCCAGCACCCCGAAATGGCCGGATCAGGTGGTATTAGATGGTGAGCGGGAAACATTAGGCTTGTATTTAACTGGACACCCCATCACAGGTTATTTGAAAGAGATTGAACGATATACCAATGGATTGCGTCTAAAAGATGTGAACCCGACACCTCGTGGTCAGATAACAACAGTGGTAGGTTTGGTATTAGCTTCCAAAATATTGACGACCAAACGGGGAAACCGGATTGGTATCAGTACATTGGATGATCGTTCAGGACGTCTGGAGATCATGCTGTTTTCTGATGCGTTGGAAAGGTATCAGCATTTATTGGAACAGGACAAGATTTTGATTGCTACCGGGCAAGTCAGCTTTGATGACTTCAGCGGTGGGCTTAAAATGACAGTTCGTGAATTAATGGATATCAGTGAAGCACGTGAAAAATTTGCACGTGGGCTTGCTATCTCGTTATCAGACAGGCAAATTGATGAACAATTATTGAGCCGTCTTCGTGGGGCATTGGAGCCACACCGTTCAGGTACGATACCGGTTCATCTTTATTATCAGCGGGTAGATGCCCGCGCCCGTTTACGATTCGGGGCGACCTGGCGGGTAACGCCAACAGACACCCTGTTGACCGATCTGCGAACTCTGCTGGGTAATGAGCAGGTAGAATTAGAATTTGACTAGAATAGGAACATTATGAGTCTGAATTTTCTGGATTTTGAACAGCCGATTGCCGAGCTGGAAGCGAAAATTGATTCGCTTACCGCAGTTAGCCGTCAAGATGAAAAGCTAGATATCAATCTGGATGAAGAAGTCCAGCGTCTGCGGGAAAAAAGCCTGGAGCTGACTCGCAAAATTTTCGCTGATTTAGGGGCATGGCAAATTTCCCAGCTATCACGTCATCCCTTGCGCCCTTATACACTGGATTATATTCAGCATATATTTACTGACTTTGAAGAGTTAGCGGGTGATCGAGCCTATGCAGATGACAAAGCCATTGTAGGAGGGTTAGCGCGTATTGATGGCCGTCCTGTCATGGTGATAGGCCATCAGAAAGGGCGTGAAACCAAAGAAAAGATCCGTCGTAATTTTGGTATGCCATCGCCGGAAGGTTATCGTAAGGCATTGAGATTGATGGAGATGGCAGAGCGTTTCAAATTGCCAATCATGACTTTCATTGATACTCCGGGGGCTTATCCCGGAGTAGGTGCAGAAGAGCGTGGTCAGTCAGAAGCCATTGCCCGTAACTTACGTGAAATGTCTCATCTTTCTGTTCCTATCATTTGTACCGTGATTGGCGAAGGGGGTTCTGGTGGCGCATTGGCGCTTAGTGTGGGTGATAAAGTTAACATGTTGCAATACAGCACCTTCTCCACCATCTCTCCTGAAGGCTGTGCTTCCATTTTGTGGAAAAGCGCTGAAAAAGCGCCATTGGCGGCGGAAGCCATGGGGAATACTGCCCCACGTCTGAAAGAATTGAACCTGATCGATACGGTTATTCCTGAGCCATTGGGCGGAGCGCACCGTCACTATGAAGAAATTACTGAAACATTGAAAACGCAATTGTTGGCTGATCTTGCTGAATTGAGTGAACTGGACAGCGAAGAATTAGTTAACCGTCGTTATGAGCGCCTGATGCAATACGGTTATTGTTAAGGTCTGACCGTTTTTAATCGCTAATAGCAGGTGGAAATACTGAGGCGTAATAACTCTCTGGTATTTCCACCTGTTTTGCTGTTTGTGAGGGCAAAATCATCACGGCATATACTCGATAAACTTCAAGTTGCAATCTGTAAGACGACGCGACGCCTTATATTTCCCCGCTGGGTGGGGAAATATAACACGCATCTTGAAGTTGGATTGGTATATATAATCTAATATTATCATGTCTAATGACATTGGGATGGAATGGGTGCCTCATAGGCTGGGCTTTAAAATAATAAGTTGAGTTTTTCTATGGCCAAATATAAATATATTATTTATGCGTTTTCTTGCGTGTTTATCTGGAGTTTTATTCCTTCTATATCGCGTTTTGGTCAGAAAGAGATGGATCACTTCCAATATTTATTCTGGTCAAATATTTTGTCTGTTTTGGCGGTATTTGTCGTTGCCCTCATGATGGGAAGAAGTTGGAAGACGCTTTTACTCATCCCCTTCCCCGTCATGTTTAAGGTATTGATCTTAGGTGCGTTGGATTGTTTCTTCTATTTGCTGCTTTACTATGGTTATTCCATTGAAAATGGTGTGGCTGTTTTGGTGATCCAATATAGCTGGCCGTTAATGATTATTGGATTGTCATTTTTCCTGTTTAAAGAAAAATTAACGATCAAACAGATGATTGGCATTGTCATGGGCTTTATGGCGGTAGTGATCACTTTTACGAAAGGCAATATTACCGAGATTGCAGTGGAACATCCGCAGGCATTGTTGCTGGTATTTAGCGGAGCATTTTGTTTTGCATTAATGTCGGTATTATCGAGACAGTTTGCTATTGATCCCTATATTAGTACATTCTGGGTATTCCTCTGTTCTACCTTAGTTTCTGCGGTATTTATGTTTGCTTTCAGCCGCATTAATTTGCCTGTCGGTGACTCGCTGATGCCAACGTTACTTAACGGCATCATACTGAATGGGATTTCTTATATTATTTGGTTCAAAGCCATGAATGGCCCTGACTCCCATAAGGTTGCTTCAATCTTATTTTTATCCCCCGTTTTGTCGATGATGTGGATTATCTTGTTTTTTGGTGATGCATTTGTCCCTGCCTATGTGTTTGGATTAGCACTGGTTATTATTTCTGGATTACTCTGTATCAGTGCGAAGAGAAAAACGTCCGAACAGAATGAATTGACGGATGATCTGATTGAGGATTGATTAGGCAAGATGAAAAAAGGTTTGGCTCTATAATGGCAAGTTCTCATGATCTTCTGCTTACGGCGTTGGCAGAACAAATTGGTCAGCATAAAAAGATTTTGCTTGGATTTAGCGGTGGACTGGACTCCACCGTATTGCTGCATTTGCTGGTTTGTTTGCGAACCCAATCCCATCAATTGAGTCGTGAAAGAATGGGGTTAAGGGCAATTCATATTCATCATGGCTTAAACCCAAAGGCGTATTTATGGGTCGAACATTGTCGTCAGGTTTGCGCTGATTGGCAGGTGGATTTCCGAACCGAAAAAGTCCGGCTTGATACTCGCCAGAATGGGATTGAAGCGGCGGCCCGAAATGCGCGTTATCACGCTTTCCAGCGTGAGCTACAACAGGATGAGGTTTTAATCACGGCGCAACATCTTGATGATCAGGCAGAAACGTTTTTATTAGCCCTGAAACGGGGGAGTGGTCCGGCGGGATTATCTTCCATGCCTGCCAGAATGCCCTTTGCGGGAACGACATTGATTCGCCCATTGCTAAATGTAAGTCGTGCAGAATTGGAAGGGTACGCACAGACCCAAAAATTACAATGGGTTGAGGATGACAGTAACCAAGATGATCGTTACGACCGTAATTTCCTGCGCCTGAATATTATGCCGTTATTCAATCAGCGTTGGCCGCATTTCCCCCAAGCGGTTTCCCGCAGCGCCAGTTTGTGTGGTGAGCAAGAACAATTGCTGGATGAATTGTTACAAGAATCTTTGGATTCACTGATTACCGAAGAAGGTTCGATATCCATTCCACCTTTAGAAAACAGTTCGGAAGCAAAACGAAATGCGTTGTTGCGGCGATGGCTCAGCCAGTGTGGGGTAAAAATGCCAGCCCGAGAGCAGCTTCAACGCATTTGGTCAGAAGTAGCACTCGCCAGACAAGATGCAGAACCGCGTTTTAGATTGGGGCAATATGATATTCGTCGTTATCGGCAGCAACTTTGGCTACTTCCGCAATATCAGGATCTGGCGGGAACTCTTCTTGCCTGGGATTTACAGCAATCTTTGACGTTACCGGATGGGTTGGGAACGCTGCTCTGTTCTAAAGAACATGGCATGACAGTGAGAAAACCAACCAGTCATGAGCAAGCGGCAATTCGTTTTGGGGTTCAGGGTAATATTAGTATTGTCGGGCGACAACATTCCCGTCACAGTAAAAAACTGTGGCAAGAATTAGGGATTGCCCCTTGGCTCAGGGAGAGAACGCCGTTGCTTTATTACAATGAAAAACTGATTGCCGCGCTGGGGGTTTTCATCACGAAAGAAGGGCAGAATTTGCCTGATGATGAAGGCATTTCGGTTCAGTGGAAGAAAATCATGCTGTCTATTTAATGCGTGTTTTTCTGACATAAAAAAGTCCTTATTCTATATAAGGACTTTGGGGGTTGATCGCTATTAGCGATCAGATTTAAGAATGCTCAATAACAATCGTTCCAATTTCTGGATTGCTGAAACTAATAATGTAATCTAACCTTAATTCACGGGTTCCTTTATTTGAATCGACGAGAAGATATTCAATTTTTTTTCTTAAAATCAGCTTATTCGCTTTTCCTTCAACGGATTCACCATCTCGCAATTGGAGAAGTAAATGTAGCTGGCGTTGACATGCTAGCTCAAGGTTATCGTAATCATCACAGTTAATTGGTTGATATTCTTCGTTATCTATAGACATATTTGCTCACCACTGTGTTAGTGGCGGTTATCGAGCCGCCCGTGATTGACCAAAATCAAATACAAAATGCTACTTACGACTATAGCACAGTAAGCTTCCCGTTATTACTGAATAAGTCGGTGAGACTTTCGTTAAAACAGGAAGTGGATTAAACCTGTATCTTACCATTACGCAATAAAATAAAGTCATGCTATTCGATGGTTCTCTCCGTGCATTTTGGAACCCGGCAGCGTAATGTCAATGTTGTTAGGTAAAGTTTATGCTTTGCTTGAAAGTGAATGATTATCTTTTTGAATTTATTGGATCAAATGATGAATAAAAAAATATTGCTAGCATTGTTGGTTGCGGGTGTATTTACCGCTACGGGATGCCAGAATACATTCGTAACCCCGGATACCCCTGTCTCTCAGGAGAAATTTCAGTCAAGTGACAACGTGTTTAGTGGTGTTGTTCCTTGTGCGGATTGTGCAGGTATCGAGACGACCTTACAGCTTGCTAAAGATGGGACATATATATTGGGGCAAACTTATTTGGGAGCCAAACATCAGGAAAATACGTTCTTTGCAACCGGTCATTGGGTGATAAAGGGTAAAAAGATTATCTTAAGTCAGAAAGATGACCAAAAATCTTATTATCTGATGAAAGGCGAGAACCTGGTTATGCTGGATATCAACGGCGAGCCAATTCAATCAAGCCTCAATTATGAATTAGCGAAAGCCAAACCGAAAAAACTGGCAGGAGAATACAGCTATTTTGCTGATTCTGCTCTCTTTACCGAATGTGGCACAGGAAAGCGTTATGATGCGGCGGAAAATATCGATTTAGAACGTGGTTATAGTGCGATGGGAGTAGAAGGTGGAACCCCTGTTTATGTGGAAATAGAGGGCTATTACACGGTTCGTCCGTCAATGGAAGATGGCTTGTTTGATAATGCCGTGGTCCAAACAGGTAAAATTCGGTTTGATAAAGCTTCTTCCTGCCATACTAAGAAATAACGTATAACAGTGGCGCATATCTATTGAAAAACCTGCGTAATAAATACGCAGGTTTTCTTAAAAGCTGACCAAAGAAATTAAGCTTGTTGAATATGACCTTTCAGATAATCAACGATATTTTCCAGTTTCAGCATCTGCTTATTACCAGTACGGCGGTATTTATATTCGATCTCACCGTTATCTAAGTTACGATCACCGATAACCAGATTATGTGGTACACCGATCAGCTCCATATCAGCAAACATAACACCAGGGCGCTCTTTGCGATCGTCGAAAATGACATCAATGCCGCTGGCACGTAAATCTGCATATAATTTTTCGGCGACTTCTTTCACGCGGTAAGATTTGTGCATGTTCATTGGCAGGATCGCCACCTGGAATGGGGCAATGGCATCTGGCCAGATAATGCCACGATCATCGTGGTTCTGTTCAATGGCAGCGGCAACGATACGGGTGATACCAATCCCATAGCATCCCATAGTGATCACTTGATTGTGTCCATCTTCGTTTTGCACGGTTGCTTTCAAGGCATCAGAATATTTGGTGCCTAATTGGAAGATATGACCCACTTCAATACCACGCTTGATTAACAGCGTTCCTTTACCGTCTGGGCTGGCGTCACCTTCAACCACATTACGGATATCCGCCACTTCTGGCAGTGGTAAATCACGCTCCCAGTTAATGCCAAAGTAGTGTTTGTCATCAATATTGGCGCCGGCACCAAAATCACTCATGATGGATACGCTGCGGTCAATAATGACAGGCATCAGCAGGTTGACCGGTCCTAAAGAACCAGGGCCTGCTTTCACGATGGCACGGATTTCTTCTTCGGTCGCAAAAGTCAACGGGCTGGCGACTAAAGGCAATTTTTCTGCTTTGATCTCATTCAGTTCATGATCACCACGTACCAGCAAGGAAACTAATTTATGCCCACTTTCTTCTGCGGCATGAACGATCAGAGTTTTAACGGTTTTTTCAATTGGCAGATTGAATTGTTCTACCAGTTCAGCAATGGTTTTAGCGTTTGGTGTATCGACCAGACGCAGCTCTTCAGACGGAGCCGCACGCTCTTGAGATGGCATGACTGCTTCAGCCAACTCAATATTGGCCGCATAGTTAGACTCAGTAGAGAAAACGATATCATCTTCACCACTGTCTGCCAGAACCTGGAATTCGTGGGAAGCATTGCCACCGATTGAACCCGTATCAGCCAGAACTGCACGGAAATCTAAGCCGATGCGGGTAAAGATCTTACTGTAGGCATCGTACATCTTCTCATAAGTCTCTTGCAGAGAGGCTTGGGTAGTGTGGAAAGAGTATGCATCTTTCATGATAAATTCACGTGAACGCATAACACCAAAGCGTGGACGAACTTCATCACGGAATTTGGTCTGGATCTGGAACAGGTTCAGTGGAAGCTGCTTATAGGAAGTGACTTCGTTACGCACCAAATCGGTGATAACTTCTTCATGAGTGGGTCCCAAAACGAAAGGGCGTTCACCGCGATCAACAAAACGCAGTAATTCTGGGCCATATTGTTCCCAACGGCCACTTTCCTGCCACAAATCTGCGGGCTGAACTACTGGCATGGAAATCTCAACTGCTCCCGCATTATTCATCTCTTCACGAACAATGTTTTCAACTTTTCTCAACGCGCGGACACCGGTCGGCATCCAGTTGTACAGACCAGAAGCGAGTTTGCGGATCATTCCGGCCCGAAGCATCAGTTGATGACTGACGACTTCTGCATCAGCAGGTGTCTCTTTTAAAGTAGAGAGCAGATATTGGCTAGTACGCATAGTAAGTTTCCATTGGATAGCGAAAAATAAAGACAAATCGCTAGTCTACCAGCGAGCTTGCGATGTCAAAAGGAGTTTTAGCGGTGTTCGATAGAAACCACTTCTGTTGTGGTATTAAAAACTCGCCAGCGGACGTTAAAATCCAAGATATGAGCAGCATATAGGCGGTTTTCCTGCGCTTTTTTACGGTAGGCAGGACGAGGATCTTGCGCTAAGACTTGGCTGATAAAGCGCCTCAAATGAGGATAATAGGTTTTATAAGATAAAAGTTGGCATTCCGCTTCTGGTGAGAAATTCACTACCATATCTGACGCTGGTGCGGCCTGGGCAAAACCCGCCTTGGCTTCTGGTCGTGATTCGGCGAAAGGCAGATAAGGTTTGATGTCGATAACTGGTGTACCATCCACCAAATCCAAACTACCCAGTTCCAGAATGACGCGGTTTTTCTCGCATTGGATAGCTTTCAATTCCACCAGTGACATGCCAATGGGGTTGGGGCGGAAGGTTGAGCGGGTGGCAAAAACGCCCATTTTGGCATTTCCTCCCAAACGAGGGGGACGCACTAATGGATTCCAGCCACCCGCCATAGTTTGATGGAAGACAAAAATAATCCATAAATGACTGAACTGCTCCAACCCGCGTACTGCATCAACCTGATTATAAGGCGCCAGTAACTCTAGCTGCCCTGTACCATCTTCGACCAAACCCGGTTGACGTGGGATGGCAAATTTCTCTTTGTAAGGAGAATGAATGGTTCCTATTTGCGTAAACTGAAAATCTGCCATAAGCGCTTTTTATAATAATTCGGACACAATGAGTTATTTGGTGGTTAGTAATGCAGTGCCTTCACAAATGGCAATTTGGTAACAACCCTGACCCGGTAAAATTGCACATTGATGAAGTAAAACTGCGTTTGCGTTTAGATAAGATGCTTTTGTCAGCATATTTTGTCGTGCGGCTGCAATACTGGCGGGAGAATCTTGCAACGTATTACGGCAGGACTCTCCGGCGACAATACCTAACTCTTTAAAGGGTAAACCTAAAAGCTCATCCGGCTTAGTATATAGACGGACATAAGAGAGCACTTTGCTTTTTTTGGCTGGCTGATGTTTCAACTTCGGATCTGACATACCAGATTTACTGAACTGGGTTGATGGTGAAGTACACCCAGCGATAAAGAGCGCCATGAAGCAGACAGGTAACACACGCATCGAGTTGAATCCTCATTAAAATTAAAAATGGGTGGATATAAAAATATCCACCCAATGATTTTAATCTTGATTAACTGAATAGGAAAGATTACCAGCCTTTTATTGCTCCGCCCTTAAAGGCTTCATTGGCTTCTTTTGCTACTTCTGGAGATTGGTACGCTTTCACAAATTTTTGCACATTTTCCGCATCTTTATTGTCTTCGCGGCTGACAATGAGATTTACGTAAGGTGAATCTTTATCTTCAACAAAGATCCCATCTTGCTCTGGTGTTAAACCAATTTGCCCCGCATAGGTATTATTGATAATAGCGAAAACAATCTTTTGGTCGTCCAGTGAACGTGGTAATTGGGGACCTTCCAACTGTACGATATCCAGGTGCTTAGGATTGCTGGTAATGTCTAAAATAGTTGGCAGCAGACCAACACCCTCTTTCAGAGTGATAAGACCTTGTTTTTGTAATAACAGCAGGGCGCGGCCTTGGTTAGTCGGATCGTTGGGGATGGCAATTTGAGAACCATCTTGCAATTCATCCACTGACTTAATTTTTTTAGAATAGGCCGCCATTGGGAAAATGAAAGAGTTACCCACACTTGCCAGTTTGTAGTTACGTTCTTTCATTTGCTGATCTAAAAAAGGTTTATGTTGGAAGACATTCACATCAATATCTCCCTTACTCAATGATTCATTTGGCAGAACATAATCATTGAATGTCGTCAGCTCAACATCAAGGCCATATTTATCTTTAGCCACTTGTTTAGCCACTTCGGCAACCTTAAGTTCAGGTCCTGCAATAACGCCAACCTTAATATGGTTTGGATCACGTTGTTCCTGACCGCAACCAGCAAGAATTAATGTACCTAACAATGCACTGACTGCTGCGATGGATTTCAATTTTACTGACATATTTTCACCCCTATTGAATACTGATTTATAACCTGTCTTATCAAGTTACTGCGTACTACTATAATTGAGGCTCTTATTCCCCATCATTTTTCAAATTGCAGCCAATAAAGCAGCAACTTGAAATTTGTCGGGTAGGTATAAGCCTTGCCACTTTGTTGAAAATAATCTATTTGCGATTAACGGCTTTCACTAAATGATCACCGCCGAGCTGAATCAAGAACACTAAAACAACTAATAATGCTAATACGGTATTCATTATTGTCGCATCGTAGCCGATATAACCATATTGATAGCCAATCTGGCCCAAACCACCAGCACCAACAGCGCCACCCATTGCGGAATAACCCACTAATGTAATTAACGTGATGGTGGCGGCATTAATCAAGCTTGGCAAGGCTTCCGGCAATAAAATCTTTTTGACTATCTGAAATGGGGTTGCTCCCATTGCACGCGCTGCTTCAATTAAGCCAGTCGGAATTTCCAACAATGCATTTTCCACCATACGGGCAATAAACGGTGCTGCACCCACAGTCAGCGGAACAATGGCTGCCTGCAAGCCGATTGATGTTCCTACAATCAGACGGGTAAATGGGATCATCCATACCAACAGAATAATAAAAGGTATTGAACGCGTTATATTTACCAATGCAGAAAGTATGCGATAAAGCGTACCATTTTCAATGATCTGCCCAGGGCGAGTAACATATAGAAGCACACCCGCCGGCAATCCAATAACAAAGCCAAAGAAACCAGAGACAAAAGTCATGACGAGGGTTTCCCAGACTCCTTTAGCCATTAATAAAATCATTCCTTCAGACATAACCGAGAACCTCTACTTTTACATGATGCTCTTCTAAAAAGGCAATTGTTGATTTGATACTATCGCTTTCCCCATCTAATTCAGCCAGCATAACCCCAAATTTTACACCGCCAGCGTAGTCCATTTGAGAACTTAATATGCTGATGTCGATATTAAAGCGGCGAACGGCTATAGAGATTACAGGTGCATCAACTGATTTGCCTGTAAACTCCAGCTTCAGTAATGGACTGCGATCAGGAGCGGATTCCGGTTGCAACTTCTGTAAATAATCTTCAGGAATATCCAGGTGCAGCGTAGATTTGATAAATTCCTGAGCAACCGGTGTCTTGGGATGCGAAAATATTTCGCTCACAACATCTTGTTCAATCAGTTGACCACCACTAATGACAGCAACTTGATCACAGATACGTTTAACGACGTCCATTTCATGGGTAATGAGAAGAATGGTCAGACCCAGTCGACGGTTAATGTCTTTTAATAACTCCAGAATAGAACGTGTTGTTGCTGGGTCCAGAGCGCTGGTGGCTTCGTCACACAAAAGCACTTTGGGGGAGTTTGCCAGAGCCCGCGCAATAGCAACGCGCTGCTTTTGACCACCAGATAAATTGGCAGGATAAGCATCATGTTTTTCAGTAAGGCCGACTAACTCTAGCAATTCGTTAACTTTAGTCTTTATTTCAGCTTTAGGCGTGTTATTAAGTTCCAAAGATAACGCAACATTGCCAAACACAGTTCTGGATGACAACAAATTAAAGTGCTGGAAAATCATGCCAATATGACGACGCGCATGAGTAAGATCACGTTCTGAAAGCGAAGTGAGATCCTGCCCTGCCACTAATACCTGACCAGAAGTCGGCCGTTCAAGCATATTCACACAGCGAATTAAGGTACTTTTGCCCGCACCAGAAGAACCAATGACACCATATATTTGCCCCTGCGGGACATGTAGGTTGATATCTGAAAGCGCTTTTATTGTGCGCGTTCCTTGTTGAAATATCTTATTTATCTGAGTCAGTCTTATCATATTTTTCTTATTAGATGTAAATGATGAATGACTTGAGAACATTTCAACAAGTCATGAATTAAAGTGGATGTTAAGGCGTCTAGACGTCTAAGTCAACTAGGAATAAATTAAATGCTGCATTCTCAATCAGTAATAAATCATGCGATACTGTCCACTTGGTACATTTTTGGAGTAATCAGGTGACTCAAGGTATTCCCGCCGTATTCTTAGATCGTGACGGCACGATTAACATCGATCATGGTTATGTATATGAAATAGATAATTTTCAATTTATTGATGGTGCTATTGAAGCCATGCTTGAATTGAAAAAAATGGGCTATGCCCTGGTTTTGATTACCAATCAGTCAGGCATTGCCCGTAAGATTTTTACTGAAGATCAGTTTATGCAACTAACAGAATGGATGGATTGGTCATTGGCGGATAGAGGTGTTGATCTTGATGGTATCTATTATTGTCCGCATCATCCAGAAGCAGAGGATGAAGAATATAAGAAGAACTGTAATTGTCGCAAGCCACAGCCCGCTATGTTATTAGATGCACAGCAAGCATTGCATATCGATATGTCCTCTTCTTATATGGTAGGAGACAAAATAGAAGATATGTTGGCAGCTAAAGCGGCGAAAGTTGGTACTAAGATTCTTGTTCGTACAGGAAAACCGGTAACAGAAGAAGCTGAACAGGTTGCGGATTTGGTAGTTAATAGCTTGTCAGACTTGCCAAATGTTATAAAAAATAGGCAAAAATAACCATTTGGGTTAAATTATGAGCGATTAAATAAAAAATAATAAAAAAGGCTTGCCTAAATTAAAAGGCTCCCTATAATGCGCTTCCGTTGTCACGACAAACACACAAACCGGTCGGGATGACAACGTGAAAGGCCCTGAAAAATAAGGCTTGACACGAAAAGAGGAAGGCGTAAGATACGCAGCCTCGC